>NZ_JAWDMQ010000001.1:0-100046 GCF_046536515.1 Caldisphaera sp.
TTTCTTGCTAAATTAAACCATGGATTATAATGAATAGAAATCAATATTGTTATCCATGAGGACAATATAGCTAGATAAGCAAAGTATTTAAAATATTTCATAATATTTATTGTATTCATGTATATCATAATTTATATTAGGAAACAAACTTAAAAATAGTTTTATGAAATTTTCTTATAACTAAGGTTTAAGAATTTTATTTGATTTAAATAAATGTGGTTGCTATGCCTATTTGTCCAGTTTGCAGATTGGAATTAGACTCTTGGAGGGATATTTCTGAGCATATAGAGAAAATGGCTAATGAAAAAAGCGATCCTCAACATGTTATGTGGCTAAGCAGACATATTTCTAATAAAGAAATAAAAAAAGAAGACTTAGAGACATGGCTATTCAATTATTTTGAAAAGCCAAACGAGCTATCTCTCTGGATTAGAAAAAGGTTTATTGAAAAATTTTATTCACATAAGCCGCATCCATTTATGTTAGCTATGCAAAAACCGACTAGAGGAGTATTACTAGGTTACGTTTTGGAGCACAGACACTTTTTGCAAAATTGGGTCAAAGTTTTATCACTAATTGTTTTTAATACTGATAAAGACGATGTAATAAAATACGAGCTTGAAAACATTTCAACTGAATATTTAGGCATAAATGGTAAACCGTCTCACTATGAGCTTTTAATAAGAATGGGAGAAAGTTTAGGATTGTCAAGAGAAATTATATTTTCCACGGATCCTTTACCATCAACTAAAGAATCTATAGAAACATGGAGGTATATAGCTTTAAATAGACCATGGATAGAAACTATGGCCGCAATGCACAGCTTAGAAATAGCAGCCGACAGATCAAATAAAAACTATGGTGCGAAGATACATTATTTTGATATTGAAATACTAAATTCTGATAAATATAATAAAGAAGTAAAGGACTTCTTAAAGGAAGGATATGAAGCAGACATAGGTCATACAGGAGAAGCGTTAAATCTAATAGAAAAGTATGCAGATACAAGAAAAACTATAGAAAACATCAAAGTAACGGTTTTAAAATCTTTAGATGCCCTAGACAAATATCTTTTTGCAAGGTTAGAAAGAGCAATGCAATTCGAGCCTGAACTAATTGAGGTGATAAAGCAATGATAGTAATTGTTAATGGTTCTATTGTTGGTACAAAAGAGACAGGATGTGCACTTTGTGGAGGAACTTGGGGAAATCATTATGAAACAATAGAGGGCCATAATTTATTTTTCTGTTGCCATATTTGTGCTAAGGCATTTAAAAATATTATTAATGAAGCTAAGAGAAGAGGAAAACTTGAGAATATAGAATATATAGATATAAAAGGGAATTTTTATAAGGGAAGAATTATTGAAGCTAGGGATAGTAAAAAATCATATAAATTTTATGTTAAATTTTCTGATGAAGGAGAAATAATTGAGCTAAAAGAATTGAGTAATAGCTAATACCTATTTTAATTATTATTAAAAATTATAGTCTTTTAAGTTAATAAATCTTATAAAATTTGTTATTAATTTATAATTATTATAAAAGTATTTATATTAGGAATCTTAATTATTTAGAAGGTGATAAAATTGTTGACATTCCCTTATGTGTTAAAACGTGCCTCTTCTCTGTTTCCAAAACAAGAAGTTATTGATACCATTGAGAAGAAAAATTACAAAGAGATTTATAATGATTCTTTAAGGCTGATAACATATTTGAAGAATAATGGAGTTAAAAAAGGTGATGTGGTATCAATTATAGGATTAAATAGCGTTAAGTTTCTTACATTAATATATGCTATCACTTCTATGGGAGCAATTGCATATCCAATAAATATGAGGTTGCCTCCTGATCAATTACTATATACATTAAATAAAGCTAATTCAAAATATTTCATATATGAAAAAATATTTAAAGATTATGCAGATCTTGTTAAAGCAAAAAGAAATGAGCAAGTAATTTCCTTTGATGAGTTAAAGTTTAATATGGAGGCAGCAAAGCCAGAGTCTGAAAAACATGATGAAGCAGTTATACTTTTTACAAGCGGAACAACAGGCCTTCCAAAAGCAGTTATGTATAGTCATGAAAAAATGATAAACGGTGCATTATCTATTTTAAATCAATTATCATACTATAATGCTCCAGCGAAATTAACACAGAACGATATTATGTTCCCTCAAATACCTATATATCACATATTATCATGGGGATCGCTTATAATAGCACCTCTTATTGGAGCAAAGCTAATTTATGGAGGAAAATTTGATCCTAAAATGGCTGTAGATACAATTGAAAAGGAAAGAGTAACTTGGATAAGTGTTGTTCCAACCATGATGCAAATGCTTTTCGAATCAGGTCTAAATAAGAAAGGATTAAAGATATTGATAGGAGGAAGCCCCATACCAGATGGTTTAGTAAAAAAGATGAAAGATTATGATATGCGATTTTCCGCGATTTATGGTGGTACTGATATGCTGGCCGCTTCAATAACAATAGAAACAGAATATACATCTAATGGACTATTAGAATATCACAAAGTTACTCATCCCGTTCCTATGGCAGAATTTAAAATAGAATCTAGAATTGAAAAAGAACCTGGTGAAATTTTATTTAGAGCTCCATGGATGCCAAACGGATATTATAATGATAAAGAAAAAACAGCTGAATCATTCACACAAGATGGCTGGTTTAGAACTGGTGATATTGGATACATAGCTGATGATGGTGGGCTAGTAATTTTAGACAGGATGAAAGATGTAATAAAAAGCGGAGGTGAATGGATACCTTCAAGTGTTTTAGAGACTGTAATATCGGAATTACCCTTTGTATCTTTAGTTGCCGTTATCTCTAAGAAAGATGAAAAATGGGGAGAAAGACCGATAGCTATAGTAAAGCTTTCTAAGGAAACTCAAGATGCTAAAGAAAAGATACTTAGCCATTTAAACAAATATGTTAACGATGGAAAAATAAGTAAGTTTTGGGTACCCGATGATATAATATTTGTTAATGAAATTCCTCTAACTGGAACTGGCAAAATAGACAAAAAGGCTTTAAAAGATGTTATATATAAAAATAATGAAAAGAAGTCATTATAAAACATAAATAAATTCGAAATTAAATAATAAAAAGGTGCTAAATATGCCGTTAAATGGGTTAGAAGGTATATCTTATGCTTATGGACTTAATCATTATACTTTGGATAAACCTTTAAAAGATCTTTTAAAATTATATACGCAGTCAAAAAATGATTTTACAGGATTAGGAAAATTTGTTGGAAAGGAGGTTTACGAATCTACTTATAGAGTTGATTTAGAAAGCTTACCGAGATTAATTTATTGGGGAGCTAAAGGAGAAAGAGTAGATTATACGTGGCTGGATCCATATGAAAGGTATGTAGTAAACGAACTTATAATGAATTACGGAGTTAATAGATATCCATTTGATAATGGAACTTGGCACGATCATTATGCTGGAATATATTTAATTGGAGATCCTGGTCTGTCTTGCATACTAACCATAACTATACAGACTGCATATGCTTTAAACAAATATGCAGAGGGCAATTTAAGAGATGAATACAAAAATCTTGTTGGCTTGAGCAACAAATTAAAATTAGGTGCAACATGGTTTACTGAAACTCAAGGAGGAAGTGATTTAGGTGCTAATACTACAATAGCAAAAAGAACAGAAAAAAAGTATTTGCTTAATGGATATAAATACTTTTCAAGCGGTGCAGGTATTGCAGACATATCATTAGTTTCTGCCAGACCAGAAAAAAGTAAAGAAGGGGCTAAGGGCCTAGCATTATACTTGTTGCCAAGATACAATTCTAAAGGGGAATTGAACTATTATATTAGAAGATTGAAATATAAAAGTGGAACTAATTCTGTTCCAACCGGTGAAGTTGAATTAATAAATTCTGAAGCAGACTTGATAGGGAAAGAAGAGGAAGGAATATACTATATTATGGAGGATTTAACAGTTTCCAGATTAGCTAACGCTATAGGAGCAATGGGAGTTGCTAGAAAGGCTTATTTAGAGGCATTAGGTTTTTCGAGAGAGAGAAGCGCGTTTGGCAAAAAAATTATTGAACATCCATTAATGATTAGGGATTTACTTGATATGGAAATAAGTATTGAAGGGGGATTAGCGTTAACTTATAAGGCTATTAATGAATTTCAAAATTCCATCAACTCTAGGCCCCCATATACTAAAGAATATCACTATGCTAGATTTTTAACACATATTGCAAAAAATGTTACTGCTGAATTGTCATCAAAGATAACACAGCTAGCTATGGAGGCTTTCGGAGGTATAGGTTTCTTAAATGAATTTCCTATAGAGAGGTGGCATAGAGAGGCTTTAATAACTCCTATTTGGGAGGGAACAAGCAATATACAAGCATTGGATATGCTTGAAAGTATGGTAAAAAAGAAGGCCCATGAAGTTTATTTAGAAGACTTAAAGAGCTTGGTAAACGATTCTTATGATAAAGAATTTACAACAAAGTTGTTAAACAAAGCGGTTGATATTTTGAGATCCTTCTCTTCTTTATCTCCAAAAGAGGCTGAGTATAATTCTAAAGATTTCTTAAGGCAACAAGGTCATATATTATCATCAATATTGCTGAATAATTTAGCTAAACAAACGGAAGATAATATTTATGATTTAATATCAAAACAGTATTATAGGGTCTATGTTGAAAAGAAAGAATTAGATATGATAGACAAGTATGATGAAATTATATCTATACATGGCAGCATTTAACTTAATGTTAAAATTCTATTAGATTTATCAATGAAATCCTTCAATTTCTTTAGAATAATTATAGGACCCTATTAAAAGGTTTTAATTTTGTACTAAATTATTATTATAATATTTATAAAATTTATTTAAAAATTAAATTAAGGATATTATTAAGTGAGGATCTCTCATTTGTGTCTTAGCAAATATTTTAGCAACATTAAAGATTTCTTTTTCATTATATTCTCTTCACTTTACTATGTCTTCTTTAATAACTATGCTTAAAGAAGCTGTAACTCTATGATATATAAGCCCATTATATAGGAAGAAATACATAATCGCCCCAAGGTTATCATTTTTATTAATGGCAATAGAGCCGTCGTGTTAGCAAAATCTTATTTGTATTTTTCCTTGCTAAACTTAGGTATTTCTTATGATCCAACAGCAATAAATTCTTCTCCAATCTTGTTTCCAATAAATAAAAATGCAACCTCCAAAATTACTGATTCTGCCTACGCAACCTATTATTATATTTGGATTTTCGCCAATTAGATCTAATTGATTCATTGTTTCTTGTTTAATAATACTTTGATTTAATATAACAACATCCAATACGCTTCCTACAAGGATTTAAAATCATTTTTTGAAGCAAATTCTATCGCCTCTATCATAGCAATACCTAAGGATTCAGAATGATCAACATTTTCCTTAAAAACTCTTTTACCAACATTTGTTATATCTGATGGACTAGAGTATGCATGTGCCCATAAAGTTTCATAATTGTCTTCCTCATAGATTTTTGATTAAAGCTTTTTTATCATAAATGTGCTTGAGTCTATGTTGAATAATGAAAATGGCAACAGCCATTCCTCATTGACATATATAAATTTTTCACCATGTTTAATTTAATAAATAATGTTAAATTAAATCGAGATAAAAGTTTAAATAGTGGGATATATTATATTAGTTTTGAGGTGGAGTTGATGGAATACAAGTGGGGCGAGGGTATGATGCCCAGCCAATATTAAATAATGAGGATAAATCTTGTTCTACTCCTAGTTTGGAAAATATCTATAACTTGTTAATGAACAAGAAAATAAATGTTAGCAAAAATTTAAACGAGTTCCTTAAAAAAATAAATAATTATCATGCAGATTCTTCAAGATCTGTTCTCAACATATTGCTAGCTCTTTACAATTACTGGGTTCCTAAGGGAATTAATCAAGGCATAAAAAGGTCTATAATACTCAGCAAAGGTCACGCTTCTCCAGCTCTTTATGTTTTGCTTTCAGAAAACAATGAGGTAGAAGAGGAAGAGCTGGAAAGCTTTGCTATGCCGAACTCACGTTTACAATCACATCCAGAAGGAGGTAAAATTCCAGGTATACTATTTTCTACAGGCTCATTAGGACAAGGCCTATCAGTTGCCAATGGAATAGCCTATGCTGCTAGGCTAAATAACGAAAGGAGAGAAATAGCAGTGATTTTAGGCGATGGAGAGCTTGATGAGGGGCAAATATGGGAATCTATTTCTACTTCATTTTCATTAAAAATAGACAACGTTTTGGCAATAATAGATAGGAACGGTTTTCAGCTATCTGGACCAACAGAAGAAATAAAAATAAAGGAGTCAATAAAGAAAAAATTTGAGGCATTTGGCTGGTACGCATTAGAAGTCAGAAATGATATAAAGGAATTAATAATCGCATTAGATATGCTATCTGAAATAAATGGAATTCCTAAGGCATTGATAGTTAAAGGTGACATATAGAGTTGAACTTGAATTTTAGCTATAGAGATTCATTTGGCAAAGCTTTAGTTAAAATAGGTGAAAAGAAAAAAGAAATAATAGTCGTTGATTCAGATGTTTCTAAATCAACATACACAAAATATTTTGCTGAAAAATTTCCCGATAGATTTGTATCTGTAGGGATTAGTGAACAAGATCTTATAGGTTTTTCTTCAGGACTTGCTTTAGGTGGAAAAATACCTATTGCTGTGGCTTTTTCAATGTTTTTAATGAGGGCATGGGAGCAGATAAGGAATACAATTGCAAGAGATAATCTAAACGTAAAAATAGTTGGAACTCATTCTGGCCTATCTGATTTTTTAGACGGATCGTCACATCAAGCAATAGAAGACATATCTTTAATTAGAATTCTGCCTAACTTCATTGTTTTATCTCCTTCAGATATTGTTGCAACTGAAAAACTTGTTTATGAAATGGTAAACCATTACGGACCAGTATACATGAGAATTGGCAGAGATAATTCGCCTAAAATTTATGATGAAAATGAGGAATTCAAAATAGGAAAATCTAAAATACTAATGGAAGGAGAAGATATTTTAATAATTTCATACGGACCAATGGTAGCTATTTCTCAAGAAGTTGCTAATTCGTTAAATAAAAAAGGATTTAGTATATCATTAATGGATCTTTATTCAATAAAACCTTTTGATGAGCAAGCTGTTACAAAATATGCAAAGAATGCGAATCATGTTGTTACTATAGAAGAGCATAATGTCGATGGAGGAGTTGGTGATATGATATCTTCTTTTTTATCATCTAGAATACCAAAAAAGGTGACAAAAATAGGCATAAAAGATTCATTTGGAACTTCTGGTAGAAGCTATTTGGAATTAATTGAATTTTTTAAACTAACTCCTAAATTTATAGAAGATAAATTGAAGGTGATTAGTGATGAATTATAAGCTAGTTAGTAAGGAATATAAGGAAAAAACTTTGGTTAAGGTAGACGATGTAATTATAGGTGATAAACCCATAATAATAGCAGGTCCGTGTGCTGTGGAAAATAGGGAACAAATCATAAAAACCGCTATTTTTGTGAAAGAAAATGGGGCAAAGATTTTAAGGGGAGGAGCATTTAAGCCAAGAACATCTCCATATAGTTTTCAAGGTTTAGGTGAACAAGGTCTAAAATTTTTAAGGGAAGCTTCTGACGAAGCAAAAATACCTTTCGTAACAGAAATAATGGATGTTGAGCATATAAAGCTTGTTTCAGAATACGCTGATGCCCTTCAAGTAGGAGCAAGAAATATGCAAAACTTTTCATTATTAAAAGAACTAGGAAAGATTGATAAACCTGTATTCTTAAAGAGAGGTTTTGGAAATACTGTAGAGGAGCTTCTACAATCAGCAGAATATATACTAAGCGGGGGGAACGATCAAGTAGTATTAATTGAAAGAGGTATTAGGACTTTTGAGTCTTCGACAAGATTTACTTTAGACATAGCAGCAGTACCTGTATTGAAGAGCTTAACTCATTTACCAGTTATAGTAGATCCAAGCCATGCTGCAGGCAAAAGATTTTTAGTTCCTCCTTTAGCTAAAGCTGGTATAGCAGTGGGTTCTGATGGCCTAATGATTGAAGTTCATCCAGAGCCAGATAAAGCATTATCAGATGGTCCTCAACAATTGACTTTTGAAATGTTTAAGCAACTAATGGAAGATATAAGGAAAATAGCGGTGATTTAATGATATTTGATGTAGGTGGAGAAAAAATAAATGTTATGATAGGGGAAAACATATTAAATTCATTTGATAAAGGGAAAAAATATTTTATAATATACCAGAATTCTTTATCAAATGAATTAGATAAAGTTTCGTCGAATTTAATGGATTATGATATTTATGAAGCCCCTGATGGCGAGAAGGCAAAAGATGTAGATGTAGCTTTGGATATAATAAAGAAAATGGTAGAAAAAGGATACACAAGAAGAGATGCCATAATATCATTAGGAGGAGGAACAATATCTGATTTATCAGGTTTTGTAGCATCAATTTATATGCGAGGGATAGATCTTATTAATATACCAACAACACTATTATCTATGGTAGATGCATCCATAGGAGGAAAAAACGGAGTTAATTTTAGAGGAATTAAGAATGTTATAGGCACTTTTTATCAGCCCCATATGATAATAAATGATATACTATTTTTGAAAACTCTGTCAAAAGAAGAAATATTAAATGGTATGGGGGAAGTAATAAAATATTCTATTATTATGGATAAGGATCTTTATAACTATATTGTTAACAACAAAGAAGAAATATTAAATTTAAACAAAGATAACTTAATTTTTGTTATAGAATCTTCAATAAAGGATAAAATGAAGATAGTAGTGAATGATGTAAAAGAAACAAATGGGTTAAGAGCTGTTCTCAACTTTGGCCATACAATAGGCCATGCAATTGAATCTGGGAGCGAATTTAAAATTAAGCATGGCTTTGCGATATCTTATGGCATGGCTTGCGAGACTCAAATTGGAATTAATGAAGGGATTATTAATGAAGATATTTATTATGCAATAAAGAATGTATTAAGTTTATACAAAATAGAAGTAAAATTAAATGATATAGACATAAATAAAGCCTTAGAATCTATAGAAAAAGATAAGAAAAGATTGAATAATAAGAAAATTATGATTCCTTTACCAATAAGCCTTGGCGAATTTAAAATTTTCACAATGGATTTAGATGTTATTAAAAAGGGATTCCTAAAATGCCTAAATTAAACCTTGGCTTATTAGGTGAAAATATTAGTAAAAGCCCATCGCCAATGCTACATAACCTTATTTATAATTATTTTAACATAGATGCAGAATATAAATTATATGAATTGAAAACAAAAGATTTTCATGAAAAAGTTAATTACTTATTAGAAAACAACTATGGATTAAATGTTACGATGCCTTATAAGGAATTAATTATAAAATACATAAAGGAATTATCGTATGATGCTAAAAAAATAGGAGCAATAAATACTATAAAAGATGGAGTTGGCTATAATACTGATTATCTTGCTTTTAAGAATATATTGTCTCAATATGATGTAAGATCATGTTTAATTATTGGTGCCGGTGGTTCCGCTAGGGCAGCATCTTTTGCTTTATCCGAATTAAATCCAAATCTTATTTTGATATATAACAGAAGTATAGAAAGGGCTCAAAAATTAATAGATGACCTTAAAAAAATTAATAGCAATGTTAAATTTATTAAAAATCTCAATGGAGTTGATGTAGATGTTTTAATTAATACTGTTCCAGTTGAAATAGAATTTAATGTAAAACCAAAAACCCTATACATTGATTTGGTTTACACAAGGAAAGCCAAAAAAATTTCCAAAAATATAACTGATGGAATTGATTTTTTAATAGAACAAGGTTTGCTATCTGATGCAATTTGGTTTAATATTAAAGTAGATGAAGAGGTAATAAAATATGTCAGGGAATTCATTAGGAAATCTTTTTAAAATAACGACATTTGGAGAAAGTCATGGAAAAGCAATAGGTGTAGTTGTAGATGGGGTACCTTCTGGGCTAAAATTAAGCGATGAAGACATATTTTTTGAATTAAAATATAGAAGGCCTGGAAATAAATATGTTTCAACAAGAAAAGAAGAAGATAAGCCTCAAATTATAAGCGGCATATTTAATGGTAAGACAACAGGTATGCCTTTAGCAATATTAATAGAAAATAAAGATCCTATGCCATTGCATTATGAGGAAATAAAGCATAAACCAAGGCCTGGGCATGCTGACATAGCATATATTGAAAAATATGGGTATGAAAACTGGGACTATAGAGGAGGAGGTAGAAGCTCTGCTAGAGAAACTGTAGCAAGAGTAGCAGCAGGTGCTATTGCAAAGAAGCTCCTTTTGCTTAATAATACAATAGTTGCAGGTTATATTAAAGCATCTGGAGATTTATTTATTGAAGAAACACCAAATTTTGATGAAATTCTTTGTTCAAGAGAGAGTGAAGTTAGAACCATAAAAAGCAAAGAAGAAAAATTAAAAGAGATTATTGAGAAAATAAGAAAGGAAGGAGATAGTATAGGAGCAATGGTTGAAATAATTGTAAAAAATCCACCAAAATCGCTTGGAGAACCAGTTTTTAATAAACTTAAATCAGATCTTGCGAAATCATTATTATCAATACCAGGGGTTGTTGGATTTGAATATGGAATCGGATTTAAATCTTATAAACTTAAAGGAAGTGAAGTAATGGATGAAATATATTATGATGGGAAATTTAGATTTAGAAAAAATATATCTGGAGGTATTTTAGGAGGAATATCTACAGGTGAAGACATAATATTGAGGATAGCGTTTAAACCAACTAGCTCAATTAATAAAGAGCAAAAAACCATAGACATGAATAACCTTAAACCAACTACTTTATCAATAATTGGAAGGCATGATCCATGTATAGCTATTAGGGGGGTTTCTGTAGCAGAATCAATGGTAGCCTTAACCTTAGTTGATCATTCGATGTTATCTGGTATCATACCTAAGGTTAAGCTAACAGATCAACAAAGCGATATTATAGAAAAGAGGTGGTCAGAATTCAAGGAAAAATGTATGTAGCTTATGCAGGAGTTTCTATAGTTAATGCAATTCCGTGCGGAAGAGGAGCTGTTATACCAATCAACTTGAAAGCTTACGCTAGAGAAGGAAGTAAAAATAGAGATTCTCCTTTAATAAATGCAATAGAGGATTATTTGTTTAAAAAATTCAATTTAAAATCAAGTTTTGAAGTTTTCTCTGAAATACCTGAAGGTGTGGGTTTGAAGAGTAGCAGTGCAGTTTCAGTTGCTATATTATCATCTATAAAAGAAAGAACTAGATTATATCCACCACTTCTTTCGGCTATAATAACAAAGGAATACGGTCTTTCTATTACTGGGGCATTTGATGATGCAGTTTCAAGCTATGAAGGAAAAATTAGTTTTACGGATAACTTAAATTTAAAAATTTTAAAACTGATCGAAAATCCTTATGATCTAAATGTAATAATTTTTATAAATGGAAAAAGAAATGAGCTAAATATAAATCTAATGAAAGAAAATTGTAAATTCTTTAACGAAGCGTTTATGAAAGGTATTAATGGGAATATATTTGAGGCTATTAAAATAAATGGATATCTTATGGCTAAGATAAACAATTATGATATGCAAATTTTAGATTACATGATCAAAAAGGGAGCAATTACTTCAGGTATTTCAGGTAATGGACCAGCATATTTTGCTTTGGTTAAAAAAGGAGAAGAAGGGCCTTTGCTTGATTATTTGGGGGATAAAGCTATAGTTACTCAGGTGGTAAAATGAAGGTAATAATATTTCCTTCCATAATTAAAGGAGAAATAGATGCTCCAAAATCAAAAAGCATAGCTATAAGAATATTATTTGGATCTTTAATAAATAATATTTTGTTAAGAGAAAAAATTCCAGAGTCTGATGATATTAAATACGCATATGAATCTATTTTAAAAATGGGTGTTTTACATGATAATAATAAATTGGAAAAACCTGATATGATTAATCTAAATAAATCTTTTTATGCTGGGGGTTCTGGAACAGTCGCTAGAATCATAGCTGGACTAGCAATTATTTCAGGGGGAGAAGTCATAATAGATGGAGATAAAAATTTGAGGAATAGACCTTTTGACGGATTGTTGAAACTGTCTAAATTAACTGGATCAGAAGTCTCTGGCAATAAATTACCAGTTAAAATAGAGAGTAAAGGGAAAATTAATTATATTGAATTACCAGAGCTTGAAAGCTCCCAATACATAACGGGTATTATTTATGGTATGGCTATGAATAACGGAGGAATAATAAAATTTAAGGAAAAAATTCCTTCATTATATTATGTAATGCTAACTATTGATTTGTTAAGCAAAATGGGTTGCAATTTAAAGTTTGAAGGAAATGAGATATATGTTGGAAAATGCATCAAAAATACCTATGAAGCACGATTTCCAGGAGATTTTTTATTATCATCTTTTTATGCTATTTCTTCATTGTTAACCGGGGGGTTAACAATTATCAAAGGACTTTACGAACCACCCAAATATTATGGAGACCATGATATAGTTAAAATTTTAAATAATGCTAATGTAAAGTCTGAGCTCAAAGATGATAGCTGGGTCATTTATAATAGTGAAATTTCCGGAGAAATAAATGTTGATGTAGAGAACACACCAGATATGGCTATGTCATTAGCACCTTTAGGAGTTAAATTAAAAATTGAAATTAATGGGACAAAAAGATTAAAGATTAAAGAAAGTGATAGGATATTATCTATTAAAGATACTATGGAAAAATTTGGCAGTTATGTAAAAATTTATGATAACAAAATTATAATAAAACCCAATGAATTAAAGGTAGCTGAGATTGATTGTAATAATGATCATAGGGTAGCTATGATGGCTTCTACTGTTTCATTTATTAAAGGAGGAAGAATAAATAATGCGGAATGCATAAATAAGAGCGATCCAATGCATTGGGAAAGGTATAAAAAATTAGGCGGTGAGATAAAATTTGAATAAACCATTAATAGTATTATCTATACCCTATAATAATGTTAGCCAATATATTGATTTTGGAGCTGACTATATTGAAGTAAGATTAGATTATAAGAAAAACTTATCTATAAACGATATAGATGAATTTTTAAAATATAAAGAAAAAATAATTTTAACTATTAGAGATTTAAATGAAGGAGGAGTTTTTCCAGTAAAGGATGATGTTAAACTAAACATATATAAAAAAATTTATGATTATGGGATTAAATATGATGTAGAGCTGAGGTTTTTAGAAAAATATAAGGTACCATATGATGATGAAATAGTTTCATCTCATTACTTAAATTTTTTACCCAGTATAAATGAGCTCATTGAAAAATATAAAAAGTTTGATAACCTATTTACTGCAAAGGTTGCAATTAAAAATATAAATGGATATAAGTCTATACTGACAAAATTTTTAGAAATAATAAATAACCCTACAGTTATTCCTATAGGGGCACCTTGGTATGAAAGGATTTCATTCTCACTTCTCGGTTCAAAGCTTTTATATGTTTATGATAAAGTGCAAACTGGGGAAGGGCAACCAAACTTCTACATAGCCTCAAAAATATTATACGAAATATTTAACAACTAATTGTTTATGTTTTTAATTTTCATAATATTAAGTAATTAGGGATAAAAATGTTAAAGAGAGAAAGACTTATTTCGTATTTGCTTATATTGCTAATATCATTAACGGCACAAATTCCTTTAACTACATTGAGATTTGTTATACCTATATTTGCCCATAATGCAGGGGCGTCAATATTTATTATAGGCCTTTTGGGAACAGTTTATGGTTCTATATATTTTGTTTTAGCATCAATATTCGGAAAGTATTCAGTAAAATTAGGAATTAAAAAAATGGCATCTTTAGGTATGATAATTTATCTAATAATATCACTTTTATACACACAATTTAAGACACCTTACGAATATCTTTTAGGAAAGGGTCTAGAGGCAATATCAATGGCAATGGTATGGCCGGCTGTTGAAGGATTATCTTCTAAGCTTGGTCATAAAGATAAAGAGAGCGCATTGCTCATGTATACCTTTGGATGGAGTATTGGTGCATCAATAGCGCCTTATATTGCCTCTTATTTACTCGTTTACAATTATTTTTATCCATTGTATTTCTCTTCAATAATAAGCCTTACGTCTTTTATTTTTATTATATTATCAAAGCCTGGAGAGGAAGGAGAAATTATTGAAAATTTTGAGAACTTTTCTATAGTTTTTAATATAATATTTCCTATGTTATTATACGGGTTTGATTCATCAATATTTTACAGCTTTTATAGCGTTTATGGGACTGTATATAAATTTGGAGAATATGGGACGGGTTTAGTTGGAACATTTTATGGTATTTTTCAAACAATAGCATTTGTTATAAGTTGGTTAATTTCCAAAAGGGTTAAATCAGGTAAGTTAATTATTATTGGAAGTATAATGAGCTTATCAGTATTTATTATATATTTATATCACACAATTTTGGTTAGTATTGTTTCATTTTCTATATTAGGGTTTGGTATGGGCCTGGTTTATTATTCGGCATTAATAAATATTTTTAGGACATTTCATAAAGATGTTACATCTAAAACAGGAATATTTGAGTCATCTATAGGGGTAGGGTACGTAATAGGTCCATTGGTTGCCGGAATACCAACAAAACTAGGTTATATCTTACCTTGGGTTGTTTTGGCATCATTCTCTTTCTTATTATTAATAACAGAAATTGTTGGTTATTTTTATAATAAATTAATATAAAAAATTTTTAAATTTTAATTAAAGGAACGTAGATTTCTTCATAAGTTAATCCGCTATGATTTCCTTTTAAGTTTAAGCCAGGATCATTCTCCCTATATGTATATAAATATTTTGTTTCATTATCCTTAGCAATACCAATGTAATCTCCCATATTATTGTTTAATACATACTGATCAACTTTTCCTAATAATTTTTTCTCTATTATTTCATTTTTATCAAAAACCAGTAAATTGTATTTTTCTTCAAGATAACTCTTTATATTGTTTCTTGCTTTAAACCATATAGCCCTTGAATCTCCATAAGGAGGGATTTCTAGCATGTCTATTAACTCCTTATCTTGATTCCAAATTACTGTTTTTTTAATTGTAATTTGACCATGATCTGCAAATATAATGAAAGTGTAATCTTTATATTTATAAGCAATTTTTAAAAGATTTTCTAATACATATTTTGTATCATAGATTATGAATTCCTGATATTCATTATTATAACCATAAGAGTGTCCTAAATGGTCGGGACTATCGTAATAAACAAAAATTCCATCATATTGATCAGATGTGAGAGCTTTAACTAAATTGATTATCATGTCAGTTGAATTGTGATATCCGTTTAAAAAAATTTTATCAGGTTTTTTTAGATCTTTATGAAAAGTATTTGTAAATTCTGTATTTGAGATATTATTATGAACTATTGATAATAATTTTTTATCGGTTTCATATAGCCAAGGCTTTACAGGAAATGCTTGACTATAAGGCATATATTGTTTTATGGTGTCATTAATGGATTCTCCAACATAGTTGTATCTCAAAGTATTTATTATACCTCCTAGTTTCTTGTTAAACATGGTATAGCCTAATATTCCATGCTCTCCAGGAGATTGAGCAGTAAACAGAGTTGCAGTAACTGCTGAGGTAGTTGATGGGAAAATTGTTTTTATTTGTTCTATTTCTCCCCCTACAATATTTATGTTAATTCTTCTGAATAAATCCCATCCTAAACCATCCAAAAATATGAATACTAACTTATTTCCTTGAAATTCCATTGGATTAACTAAGCAATCTCTCTTTACGTTAAAAAACTTTGCTAATCCGCATGCTAATCCGTATATTGTTTTATTTGTCTCATAGTCAGGGTAAATTATTTCCTCCATGATATCCCCTGTATTGAAAATTTATAAGAAATATAAAATATTATATTTAAGTTTAGTTGCTAATAAGATTTATCAATAAAAATTTAAATACTTGTATAATAATGTGGGAAATAAGAGGTGGGGATGATGAAACACCAAACAAAAATGTTAGATATTTAGTATATTTTGTTCTAGGTATTTTAGATGTTTTTGTTAATAAGTTAAAGGATGTTTTGTTAATTAATATAAATTATATATATTACAAAGGTGATCCTTATGAAAATAACTGTTTTTAAAATAGGAGGATCTATATTAAAATCTAAGGACTCTTATTTAAAAATATCAAATTACATTAAGAATTACTTAGAGAATAGGCAGGAAAAAATATTTATAATATTATCAGCAATAAAAGGAGCAACTGATTTACTAATAGATTATTATGATAAAGATAATGCAAATGCCCTTAAAGATTTTATAGAATCATATTATGAAATAGCAAAGTCTTTTGATAGCAAACATCTAATTAATGAAATAAACGAGCAAATCAATGTGCTTATTAAATATAGAAATCAAGCTAATAAAGATCCAGCCTTAAGAGATTATGTTATTTCATATGGTGAAAAACTGAGCAAAATTATAATGAAATATGCATTAAACTATAACGATTTAGATGCAGAAAGCCTTGATGCAGACAAAATTATTATAACTGATAAGAATTATGGAGATGCTACAATAGATTTAATAGAAACAAGAAAGATGATAGAGAAAGTAAATCTTAATAAAAGAGTGTTCTTAATAGAAGGTTTTATAGGAAAATCATATGATAACCATGTAACTACATTGGGGAGAGGCGGATCGGATTATACTTCATCTGCATTAGCATATATATTAAATGCCGAAAAGCTCTACTTGGTTACAGACGTTCCTGGCATTTTCACTAGTGATCCAAAAATTGTTAGAAATCCAAAAATTGTTAAAAGACTAAGCTTTGAAGAGGCTATTGAGGCATCAAAATATAAAGTGAAAGGAATTAACTATAAAACTTTTTATCCATTATTGAAAACAAATGTTAATGTTTATGTAGGTATGCCTAATAACTATAATACATTAATAAATAATAGCACCTATTGTAATGGATTTGCAAAGTTAATAGGATATAAAGATGACAAAATTGGTAAGATAATAGGATTAATTGGCGAAGGAATGAACAAGGAAAATATTATAAACAAAATTAGTGAAATTATTGGAAACTATAATGATGAATTGATTATAGAAAAAAATGGTACAAGACCTTCCATTTCAATTAATATTAAAAATTATAATTTTTATGAATTATTGAACTCAATTCATGATAAGTTTATAGGTGATTAGAAATGAAGCTAAATGCAGTAGTTGTTGGTTCAACAGGTCTAGTTGGACAAAGGTTAGTTAATTATTTATCTAATCATCCATGGTTTAATTTGATTGGCATAACTGCATCAAAAGAAAAATCAGGAAAAAAATACGAAGATGCTGTAAGATGGAGTTTGGAAAAGGAAATACCGAATAAAGTTAAAGATATGATTATTTACGACACGGATTTAGAAATGATAAGTTCTCTTAAGCCCGATATAATTTTTACTTCATTACCATCAAATGTCTCTACGGTATATGATATAGAATTGGTAAAAAGAGGTTTTACTGTTATATCTCATGCAAGCAATAACAGAATGGAACCTGATATACCTTTGCTTAACCCTGAAGTCAATGCTGATCATATATCTGTATTAAAAATTCAGAAGAAGAGATGGAAAGGGACATTACTTAAAGTACCTAACTGTGTTACGTCCATATTAACTTTAGCTCTAAAGCCTATTTATGATGATTTTGGAATACAACAAGTTTTTGTTTCAACTATGCAAGCATTGTCAGGAGCTGGACTTAATGGAGTACCATCAATGGCTATATTAGATAATATAATACCTTTTATAGAGCATGAAGAAGAGAAGATAGAAAATGAAAGCTTAAAAATATTAGGGTACATAACTCCTGAAGGCATAAAATTAAATGACAGACTTTATGTATCTCCATCAGTTCATAGAGTTAATGTTCTGGAAGGTCATTTGGAAAGCGTTTTTATAAAAACAGATAAAGATGTTGATGTAAATGATATAAAGGAAAGCCTTACAGAATTTAGGAACAATAAAATTAAGAATTTAGACTTGCCTTCAAAACCAAAAGATCCTATTATTATTAAAGAAGAAGTTGATAGGCCTCAACCTAGGTTAGACAGAAATGAAGGAAATGGTATGAGCGTAGTTGTAGGTAGAATAAGAAAAGATAAGAAAAATTGGATTAAGTTTAACATATTGGGCCATAATACAATAAGAGGGGCTGCAGGTAATGGTATTTTGATTGCGGAAGTTTTATTAAAGAACAATGAATTGCTAGATTTTCAATAGCTTATTCTACAATAATATAAACTGGAGCATGATCAGAGCCATAAATTTTATCTAATATATCACAGTCTTTAACCCTATCTAATAAATCCTTAGAAACAACACAATAATCTATTCTCCAACCTATATTTTTTTCTCTAGCATGGAATCTGTAGGTCCACCAAGAATACCTATTTGGCTCCTTATGGAAAACTCTAAATGCATCAACATAACCCATTTCTAAAAAATGTGTCATCCAATCTCTTTCTTGTTGAGTAAATCCAGGATTGTTAATATTATCTTTAGGTCTTGCAATATCTATTTCTTTGTGTGCAACATTAAAGTCACCACAAATTATTTTTGGTTTGCTTAAATTGTTCAAATATTTCTCTATAAGGCTATTAAAGTTCAGTTTATAGTCAAGCCTTGTTAATCCATGTTGGGCATTTGGAAAATATGCATTTATCACATAATAGTCTTTAAATTCCAATGATATTACTCTCCCTTCAGAATCAAATTCATCATGGCCTATACCATATGTAACGTTGAGAGGTTTTACTTTACTCATTGTAAGAGTTCCTGAATAACCTTTTCTCTTAGCTGGATTAATGAAAATTTCGTATCCAAGCGTTTTCAGCTCTTCTGGAACTGTATCTGTTTTAATTTCCTGAAACATTACAATATCAAATTCTAATATCTCTTTTGGAATGCCTTTATCTAAGAGACTTCTCAATCCATTTACATTCCAAGTTAAAATTTTCATTAAATCACCTAAATGTTAAATTTAAAACAAAATATTTAAATATTTATAAGGATTATACATCAACATCAAAAATGTTTTAATAGAATTTTATTGAACGTTCAGCAAAGTAAATTTTATTATTTAATTATAATGATCTTGGTGCTAAAAATGGCAGAAAAGAATAATTTATCAAAGAATTCTGTAACATTTCTGGGAGATTTCTTTAATTCTCTAGCAGGTCAAGCACCAACTTACAGCATAGCTGGAGGAACAGCTTATATATTAAGTACATCTTATGCTTCGTCACCATTGGCTATGCTGATAACATTAATTGGCATATTAACTATAGTATATTCAGTTATATTTTTGTCAAAAAGATATGCGCACTCAGCCAGCTTTTATTATTATGTATCAAATACTTTAGGTACTTTACCAGGTTATATAAATGGTATAATATATACAATTTTTTATAGCATTATAGGTTTAGGATCGATATCAATTGCGTTTGCCTATTTAGGCTTTGAAGCCATCTATGCATTAACAGGTATAAAGATTAATCCGGTATTCTTACTTATAATACCTGTATTATTAGCATATATAATAGCTTATTTAGGAATTAAACCGAGCATTAGATCAGAATATATAGTTTCAATAATTGAGATCACTATTTTATTAATATTTATAATTTTTTCTTTTGCATATAATGCAAAAAATATGTCATTAATACCCTTTACTCTAAAAGGAACATTTTCAAGTTCATTGATTGGTAAGTTAGCTGCCATTTCAGGTGGGTTAATTTTTTCTATAACTTATTTTATGGGGTTTGAAGTATCTACGCAGCTAGGTGAGGAATCAAAAGAACCTAATAAAAACATACCGAATAGCACCTTTATATCAACCTTAATTATGGGTATACTATATATTTTATCAACATATGCTATATTGTTAAATATAGGTTATAGTTATAATTCTATAGATAATTTTGTTTCACAAGCACAGGGAGAAGGAGTAAATCCAGTTTTTCTTTTAATGAGAAAGTATTTGGGATTATTTGGTTTAACAATATTTTCAATTATAACATTAATTAGCGTTTTTGGTTGCTATTTGGCTACTTTAAATGCTACCTCTAGGATGATTTATGGTATGAGTAAAGAAGGTTTAATGCCTAGCAAATTAAAAGTAACGCATAAGAAGTTCAAAAGTCCTATAAATGCTTTAACTGTAAGTACATTGATGAGTATAATTGCAATTATTATATTTTATTTAATATCATTAAATTCAGGTAATTTAATAAATTTGACATATAATGCTATGGAAAGAGCTTATGCAATAGATTCACTTTATTATGTTATTTCTCTTGCATTAATTTCAGTATCATCATTTTTAATTTCCAAAATAATTGGTAAAATTATTAGTATTATTGGATTAGCTATTCTAGCAATAACATTTTATTATTCCATAATAAATATTTATTATTTGGTTGCATTAATATTATCATTTATATTAACAATCTTGGCTTACTTTTTGTTTAAAAATAAATATCAGATAAAGATATAAACATAACTATAGACTATTTTCTAGAGGGGAAATAAATGGGCAAGGTAGCATTGGTTAATGGCCTTGTTTTTGACTCAACAAGAAAACCTGTTTTTAAAGGAAATATTTTAGTTAATAATGGAAAAATTGAAAAAGTTGGAAAATCAAATGAAATATCGATTCCTGATGATTATAATGTAATTGATTTAAAGGGTAAATTTATTATGCCTGGCTTAATAGATGCTCATCTCCATTTAACAGGAAGCAGAAGCGGAAAAGTAGAAGAAGACTTAATAACACCAATAGGTGTATTTTTTGCAAGAGCTATTAAAGATTTAGAGTCAATTATTGATGCAGGCTTTACAACTGTTGTAGATGCAGGAAGCATAATAGCCCTCCAGCTGAAAGATGCAATTAATGAAAAAACAATAATGGGACCTAGAATTATTGCAGCAGGTCCGGTTTTATCTCAGACTTTTGGACATGGAGACACGCATTATATGCCAATAGAATACGTTGATTATAGAACAACGAAAAAATTAACTCCTTTTACTTCTTTAATTTGTGATGGATCAGACGAATGTAGAAAAGCAGCTAGATATGCATTTAGAGAAGGGGCAGACTTCATAAAAGTAATGGCTTCTGGAGGAGTATTATCACAAAGAGATAGACCAGAATATAGACAATTTACTTTGGAAGAACTTAAGGCTATTGTGGATGAAGCTAATGCTGTAGGGAAATGGGTACATGCTCATGCAGAAGGAAAGATAGGAATAATAAATTCAGCGAAGGCAGGAATAAAAGTAATAGCTCACGGTGATATGATGGATGAAGAAGCGGCAAATGAAGTTTTAAAAGCAGGCAGTGTAGTAATTCCAACATTTGCAATTGATTATGCTTTATTAGAGAAAGGAAGCGAACTGGGTGTACCTGAATGGGGTATGAAAAAAATAAAAGAATTATATGAGATACATGTTGAAAATGCTAGACTAGCATATAAAATGGGAATTAAGCTAGCTACTGGAACGGACTTTTCTGGTGGGGTAGGAAAACATGGAGATAATGCTATGGAATTAAAACTTTTTGTAGAAAAAATTGGTATGAAAAATGAAGAAGCATTAATTTCTTCAACTAAGATTGCTTCGGAAGCAACTGGGTTAGAAAAATTAATAGGGACAATAGAAGAAGGAAAGATTGCAGACCTAATTGTTATTAATGGAAACCCTCTGGATGATATAAACGTATTACTAAATAAAAATAACATACAACTTGTTATGAAAGAAGGTGAAATATATAAAAATAAACTTATGTAATCTTGAAAAATTTTAAATTTTTATTATATTTTTAAACATTTTTAAATTAATAGGAGTTCCTTATATATTTTATAATGTTTTCGTATATACTATACTAACAAAATATTAGCAAAATAAATACATTTAAAAAATAATTTTAGATAATTAGTATAATTTAGGTGTGCCTAAAAATGGAAAAATATAAATTATTCTGTATATTAGGATTATGTATTCTATTATTATTTTCTATGCCTTTTGCTTACTCTAAATCGGGAACTTCCAAATTTATAATCAATCAAACTACATTTAACCTCACCCCAGGTCAAAAAATAAGCGAAGAGTTCCAGCTAATTTTAAGTAGCGGAAGTACATGGGGCACAAGCATTGTTGTTTCTCCTTCTATAACTGGAATATCAATAATATTTAATCCAAGTAGTGGCGATCCAACTTTTTCTGGTACATTAACCATATCGGTTTCAAACAATACTAAGCCAGGAGAATATATATTTAATGTAAGTGCAACTGGAGACGTTCCAACTACTTCTCCAACAACAATTATAGTTTATGTAAGTTCTCCAGCAGTTACTACAACAACGACTTCAACAACGACTTCACCTCCTCAAACAACATCATATACCTCTCCTACAACTCAAACCGGAGTTACTTCAACAAGTCAAAAACATAATAATTATTTTTCATATGTCATAATTATAATGATATTATTAGCTATTATAATAGGGAGTTCATTATATTATACTAAAGGATTAAAAGCAAACAAATTTGCTATGACAGGCTTATCTGTAATTAGCGTTATATTATCACTTTATCTAATTGTTGCTGATTCAACATTAAGAAATTTTGCAGCTATTCATTATTATTTGCTTATTATATATACTATAGTATTGATAAAGCAAACGACAAACCTTCCCCTTCTAGGGGCGAGGTAAAGTTTTTTAAGTTTAGAAACTTATTAAAAATTGAGACAGTTGCTAAAGGGGTATGCGTCACTGAAACATGAGGTACGCCTCTACCCCAACTAACAAGTGTAATAAAATAGGGTTCCAAGCCGATCAACTCTTAAGGCATGAGGAGCGGGAGCCGATTTCTCCCGCAATATCGGCTTGGAGGATAATAGAGTAGCACCCGTAAAAGGGGTGTAACCCTTGAGACCTCAGGAAACTCGCCCTTCAGGGCGGGGAGGAGGTCAGAGCATTAAATCCAATCATGTATATTACAAAAGAAGAGATTAGTTTTACTTTGTTTAGCATTATTACGGGTTTATTTTTTATAGGTATGCTTATAGATTCACTTATGGGTATGCCCTTTTCATCTTTAGAAAATGTTGGTAGCGGATTTAGTTTAAATTATTTTTATGGTTTTGGAATGAATGGATTATCAAATTTTTCAATTTCATTTGTTTTTTCTTCTTTATTAATAGTAACGTTTCTTATATTAATTATTGGCATAATAAGTGTTGTCAAATCAAAAAATTCCGCTAATGTTTGATCATGAAAAAAGATAAAAATTTAATTATTCAATTAATACGAGCATTTATTTATATTAATTTTTCTAAATAAATTATTTACAATCTTTTCATTCACTTTTTTCCCATGAGGTCTTAAGCCTCCAGTAAAGCTTGAGGGAATATGCAACAGTTCATGAATTATTACCTTTACTTTTTCTTCCTTTGATAAAATATCAAATCTTTCACTTACTACTTCAATCACATAGATAGGCTGTGATTTTAATGCGAATCTAATGGCTGATGGTATGGAATAAATCCTTGCAAAAGCCCTTGTTTTTGCATTATAGCTCCTAATAATATAAACATATTCAAGTTTAATATAATCTAATTTTAAGTCATTTACAATGCATTCCATTAAATTTTCTAAAAATTTATCATTTTTGTATGTTATCATTTCTATCTTAACCTTAGCATTATATAAGCAAAAACTTTTGAGTCATTAATTAAATTATCTATAATAGAATATTCATTAGGCTGGTGTGCGACATCATCATGGGTTGACCAAACAACAGCTTCATAATTATACGCTCTCAAAAATGATGCAAAAGTTATACCTCCAATGCCTCCAACAATAGCATCTTTATTTCTTAATTCTTTAATAGTTTTTTTAATTTCTAAGACTAATTTATTATCGGTACTTGTTGGCTTAGGAGAATCGTTTTTATCTATTATTTCAAGATCTATTATAGGAAATACTTTGTCTTCTATAATTTTTTTGCTTTTTTCTTTTAACTGTTCAATGGTTTCGTTAATTTCACTTAATACACTATCCAACTTATAATCTGGAATAACTCTACAATCAAAAGTAACTTCATGAAATCCTGGTATAATGTTTGGTGAAGAAGAGCTTCCTTTTACCATTGTAGGTTCAAAAGTAGACTCAGGAGGATCAAACAAATTATTTGTTTTATTAAACTTTTTGTGAAGTCTATCATCTATTTGTTTGGCTAATTCAAGTGAAATCCTATGTGCATTTAAACCTAAATGTGGTGTCGAAGCGTGTACCTGTTTGCCTTTTATTATTAGTCTAAATTGTAATATAGATTTTTCAGCTATTTCAATAAAAGTTCCATCTTTATTACCTGCATCTGGCACCAAATAGTAATCGTCTTTATTAAAAAGATAGTTATGGTTTTCTAACAAGTATTTCATTCCATATTTAGATCCGGCCTCTTCATCGCTTACAAAAGCTAGCTTTATTGTTAATCTTGGACTAACTTTTTTATTCATTAGAGCCTTTACTGCATATAAAGATGATATAAGTGATTGTCCATTATCTTCAGAGCCCCTAGCATATATTTTGTTGCCTATGATCTTTGGTTCAAAAGGCTTTGTTATAGTCCAATCCAGCATATTTCCAGGTGGTACTACATCGATATGGGTAATTATCCAAAGAGCCTTGCTATCTTCGCCTTTATAAGTTGCTATTATGTTTGGTCTAACTTTATCTTTAGCCCTATTATCAGTAGAATAAAACTTTTCTATTTTATCGAAATTAAATTCGTTGTTTAAAATTTCTATGAGTTTGTTAGCTTTATCAATTTCCCCTTCTCCGCCAAAATCGGGACTTATAGCAGGTATTTTTAGAAGATCTATAAAAGATTTAATCGCATCATCCTTTATTTTTTCAACTTCTTCTAAAACTAAGCTCTCCATTTGTATCCCTATTATTTTAAAACCTATAATTAATATAAAAATTTATTCTATGAAAAGATATTAAGTTAAAGTACAATATAATTAGATGTGATAAAAATGGTTGAAAAAGAGAAAATTACTTCTGATGAAGTTGATATCGAATATGAAAAAGATAAGGTTACATTAAAAAAATTAACAAGAATGACTAAAAAATTAAGTTTTGCTGGTATAGAGACACCAGATATGAAAGATCCTCTAGCAATCCCCCCACTCAGATTGGTTTCTTCAGATAATTTATCTATAGAGTTTTCTAGAAGAAGATTTTCTTTACCTTTTTATCATAGGAATATGGATTACGACGAACTAATAATTTGTTTAAAGGGCAAAGCTTTGTGGGAAACTGAGACAGGAAATTTTGAATTAAATGAAGGAGAAATGTTAATTATACCAAGAGGTATAGCTCATAGACCGATAAATCCTAGCAACGATTATATGGCATTAGAAATAAAATATAAGAATAAACTCTCTTTCTCAGTATAAGGGTTAAATGCTATCTACAAAATAAATTTTTCTAATTTTTTTATAGAATGCAACTTTAGAATTTACAAAATTTATTAAATCCTCTTCTTTTATTTTTCCTTTATAATTTTCCTTTAGTACTACTTTGGCTACCGGTAAATCACCAACTTCAGGATCTTTTTCTCCAAATACATAAACTTCTTTTACAGCTTCATGTTTTAATAGCAAGCTCTCTATATCTTTTGGAAATATAGGATATGCTTTATACTTTAACATCCTTTTTTTAACTCCCTTAAAGTATAATAGTCCCTTATCATCTGATGAAACTAAATCGCCTGTTTTTAGAAAACCTTTATAAAACGCTTTATTAGTTTCTTCGGGATCTTCATATCCCTTCATTATCCAAGGAGCTTTAATTAAAAGCTCTCCAGTTTCTCCTTGCTTCACTTCTTTTTCTGGGTTATTCGGATCAACTATTTTTATTTCAACACCATATATTGGTAATCCTAAAGTACCTTTAACTTCATATAATTCCTTCGGCTGATACGTTACTGTCCAAGATTCCGTCATACCATAGAATTGGACTAAAGGTGAACCAAATACCTTTACAAACTTTTCCTGCGTTTCTGGCTTTAATGGAGCTCCACCAGAAAGGCCTAGCTTAATAGTATTTCTAAAATCTTCATTAGATTTTTCTATAGTTTCTATGAGAGAATCAAAAGACATAGGGGCAGCAGACATAAAGTTTATATTTAAATTTTTTATTGAATTTTTTACTAATTCTGGATCCCATCTTTGAACCATAATTGCCGTTCCGCCATTAAATAATGGAGTTAAAAGGCTTATTTGTAACCCTAATACATGGGTTATTGGGGCTATAACAAGTGAATTGGGTTTAAAATCAAACGAAATCGTTTTAGATAATGCTTGAACAGCATATGATAAACCCTTATAAGTATGGTAAGTTTGCATAGTCCTTCCTGCTATGCCTGCATAATACATTATTACTGAAACGTTATCTAAATTTATTATTTTATTCTCATTATTATTAACATTGCTCTTAATAATGTCCTTTAAATAAAAAACTTTGGGTAATTCGTTATCTTCTTTAACCTGACCATCTAATACTAACACTTCATTTATACCTGAATCCTTAAGAGTTTTTCCCTCCCTTTCAAAAAATTGCCAAGATATTAAAGCATATTTTATATTTTTTCCTTCAATTTCTAATTTTAAATCTTCAGAAATTGTTAAAGGATCTACCAATACAGCCATATTTCCGCTTTTCATTATACCTAATAATCCGATAACTGCATCAATCGTGTTATGGGCTGCAAATAATATTTGAGATTCTCTAAACCCTTTTTCTAATAAAAAACTAGATATCTTATCAGATAAGTATTTTAAATTATGGTTTGTAATGCAATGATAATTTTCAAGCTGTATTATGCTACATTTATCATGTTCTTCCTCTGATAATTCATCGAAAAATTGAAATATTGGTTTATTAATAAAAAATTGATTCATAAATTATAAATCACCATTTCAGCTACCACTCATCGCTTTTTTAAATTCTTCGTATCTTTTTCTTAAATCTTCAAAAGCTACTGGATCGTCAAGCGTTGATAAATCTCCTAAAGGCTCGTTTCTAACAGTTGCTCTTAATAATCTTCTCATAATTTTACCACTCTTTGTCTTTGGTAACTTGTTAACAAAAACAATGTAATCTATTATAAAGCCAGAGTTCTTTGCATATTCTTTTAATTGATTAGATAACTTTTCATCTGGTGTATAACCTTTTCTGGGGACAACAAATAGCAATAATTTTTCTCCTTTTCCTTCAAACGATGGCATGCTTGTTGCTGCAACTTCAGCAACTGCTTGATGGTTTCCTATTAAGCTTTCAACTTCCATAGTACCTACTCTTTCACCACCTGGTTTCAGAACGTCATCAGCTCTACCTAATACAAACAAATACCCATCTGAATCCATGTACCCATAGTCTCCAAAGAATACGTAACCTGGGAATCTTGATGTATAGACTTTACTATATCTTTCCAAATTTGGATCATTCCACATTTTTCCTAATGCTGGAGAATAAGGTTTCAATACTATATAACCTTTTTTACCTGGAGGTAATGGAGTTCCATCATCATCAACTATTACTACTTTACTTAATGGAAATTCAATACCTGCAGAACCTGGCTTAAACGGTATTTCTCCTATTCCGTAAGGAGTTGCTGCTGCAGGTGATAAATGCTCTGTAAACCAATAAGCATCACCTATATATACATCAGGCAATTGTTCTCTAAACCAATTAAAGAATCCTACATTTAAAGTTTCCCCGGTATTGAGAACTATTCTAAGTGATGATGTATCTCCGGCTTTAACTGATTCTTCTCCTAAGCTCTTTAATGCATAAAGTGAGGTAGTTGATTGCCATACTAAGGATACATTAAACCTCTCTACAATTCTAGACCACAAATCCGGTTTAGCTCCAATATAGCCTTCAAATAAAACTGAAGTGATTCCGGAAACTGGAGCTGTGTAAAGGTTTGCCATAGGCCATACCGGCCAACCTAATGCCGAAACAGTCCACCAAACATCATTAGGTCTCAAATCATATAATCCTCTAAAGGTCCAATTTAATGATAATGGGTATCCTATTTGTGTTTGTGTAATTCCTTTAGGCTTTCCGGTCGTACCGCTAGTATAGTAAATTGTTCCTACTTCATTAGCTTCTACTGGTTCTGGAGGAACGTAAACTTTACCTTTAGGAGCTATATCCTCGTAAACAATATCTCTATTTTGTTTTAATGAAAAGTTTGTAAAACCTCTGCTAACAACTAAAACTTTTTCTATAGGCAAGTTAAATTTATTAGCAACATTATCAAAGTAGTTCTTGATATTAATTTCTGAACCTGCGTTTATAGTATTACCAAATACAACAGCATATTTTGATCCTGTATCAACAAATCTGGTTGCAATTATTTCATCAGTTAAACCGACATAATGTATTACAGCTATAGCTCCTAACCTATGAACAGCAAGTCCAAATATAACTGCCTCTGGAGAACTAGCCATGAGCATTGATACAGTATCTCCATGTTTTACTCCCATTTCTTTTAAAACATAAGCTGCCCTGTTTACCTCATAATATAAATCTTGATATGTAATGGATTTTGTATTTCCCTTCTCGTCCATCCAATAAAATATTACTTTGTTTGCTTCATTAGGCAAATGCCTATCAACAGCATTATATGCTAAGTTTGAAATTCCCCCAACAAACCACTTTTCAAAAGGTGGTGTTCCTTCCAAAATTTTTACTGGCTCTTTAAACCAAGTCATTAAATTCATTCTGTCGCGCCAAAATTTCTCCGGATTTTCTAACCCCTCTTGGTTCATTTTCCTTATTTTTTTATAAGAAAATAACTCCCCTTCCACCTATTTTCACCTTGTACACATTATAGTATTTGATCTTGAATATTTAAATTTTCCCACATAGTTCCTACTATACAAATTGCTTATATAGTAGATTTAGAAATTAATAATAATTAAAAAATAAATATAGCATAATAAAAATTAAATAAATTAACTTAATTCAAAATATTTTATATCGTTTATAGTTCCTTTTCTTTCATTAGTTGGCCTAAATACAGGCTTTAGCTTTATACCAATTTCTAGCTTATCTAACGGCACGTTTAATAGGTGTATTAATCCTGTTTCTGCGTTTTTAGGTTTAACTACACCTACTATTCTGGGACTAGATAAATTATTTTTGTACATATCTTGGTATACTATTGTATATGAAACTAAGATCCATTCATCATTTATTTCTACTAGTTCTCCTTGAGTGAAATCAGGGCAAAACGTTTTTGGAGGGACATATATTTTATCATGGCATTTCATACCAAGTATTTTTCCTTCCTTTAATCCTTTAGCGAATTCTAGTCCATGAATACCTGGTGTATATACATATTTTTCAACTTCTTGTTCTCCTGGAAATATAACTAAATCCTCCATCCTATTTCTTTTATCATAACTCATATCATATCACCTCATAATGGCTCAAAACATTCTATATCTAATATGCTTCCCGTTCTTTCCTCTTTAGGTTTCCACTTCACTTTAACTTTCATGCCTATGGCTTTTCCGCTTATTACATCTTGAGGATCAACGCATATTTTATGGAAAAGTCCTGCAAATTCATATTCTCCATCTCTGTAACCAGGAACATCAAGTTTTATAGTTCCTACAACTTCAGGCTTTTCTATTTTTTCTCTTTTTGTAGATATATAAGTAATTACAGCTGTGTGAATTTCTCCTGTTTGGGGCACTTCGACCCATTCGTTTGTTGCAACATGGCACCACTCGCAATAAGACCTTGGAGGTACAAATATTCTACCGCACTTTGGACATTTCCTTCCTAATATTTTTCCTTCTTTTAATCCCTGTAAGAACTTCGATATTGTTGTTCCAGCTGCAAAATCATATTTTGCTTGAGGCATATCTTCAACTAGACCTATAAGGGAATACATCTCATTTTCTTTAAGTTTTATTCCAGGTAACTTATTTATCTTAGAGCTCATATCATACACCCCCTAATTACTTAAAACTATAACTGTACCAGCTTGCATGAGATCTCCCCAGGCATTCGCAACAGCTTTATGAACCGGCTTCTTAACTTGTCTTTTTCCAGCTTCGTATCTAAGTTGCCAGAAAAGCTCTGCAACTTTCATTGTTCCAGCGGCAGCTATTGGATTTCCGACACCTAATAATCCTCCACTTGGACTTGTTGGTAGTTCTCCGTCTCTATTAAAATATCCTTCCTTGACTAGTTTCCATGCTTCGCACGGTCTAGCAAGCATTAAACCTTCTATATGATGTAACTCCTTATAATCGAATGGATCGTATGGTTCAGCAACGTCTATTTCTTTCCATGGCCTTTCAATTCCAGCCATCTTATATGCCATTCTTGCTGCATGGTTTAGGTATCTTGGAAATGCAAGTTCTCTATTATACCAATGCTGATTTTCAAGCGTAAATCCTATACCATCTACCCAAACTGGGGTATCTGTTATTTCTCTGGCAACATTTTCTGACGTCATTACTAAAGCAGCTGCTCCATCTGTAACAGGTGAAACATCTAATAGATTAACTGGCCATACTAAGGTTTCACTCTTTAAAACATCATCTACAGTTATATTTGCAGCCGTCAATGCGGCAGGATGATCCAATGCATTTCTTTTGTTTTTAACGCTAACAAGGGCAATATCTTCTTTTTTAGCGCCACACTTAGCCATATATCTCCTCATTTCCATTGCGAATATCCAGATTAAATTAGGTCCCAGCGGTCTTTCAATAATTGGATCCCATATATACTTGAAAACGTATTGTGGATGCGGATGGGCTGGACTCATTTTTTCTTCAGCAATAACCAAAACTTTCTTGCAGACACCGCTAGCTATATGCCAATATCCTGACTCTGGGACAAAAACTCCAGTGCCTCCTCCAACATATACTCTAGTCATGGGTTTATTGATTGCTCCAGATCCATCCGCTAAGTATTCTCCTTTAAAGTGCATTCCATCAAATGTATCAGGAGCTGATCCAATAACAACACAATCTATGTCTTTGAGAGTTAAACCTGCAGAGTCTAAAGCCATTTTTGCAGCTTCCCATGCTAGTTCTCTAGGTGTTTCTAAAGCTCTCCTCATAAATGTAGTTAGACCAGCACCTACTATTGCTACTCTATCCTTCATAAATATATTAGATCTCATCTTTCTCACCTCACACCGAAAGAAGAGCTACCATACTTGTGTAAGTTGGAACCCCCCTCCATGATGCTACTAGACCTCTCCTAACATTTTTCAACTGATGATTGCCTGCTTTACCAGTTAATTGAAGATAAGCTTCTAATAGCCTGGATAACCCAGTTGCCTCTAGTTGAATTCCCATAGACAAGCTACCTCCGCTGGGATTAATTGGTAGATAGCCATCACGATTAAAGTCACCTTTTTCTAGCATTTTATGGGCTTCACTTTCTTTAACGAGCATTGTCTCTTCTAAAGCTAATAATTCCATAAAACTAAATCTATCTTCTACTTCTGCAAAATCTACTTGTGGGTTTCCGTTAAGATTAGCCAATTTATACGCCATAATTGCTGCATTTCTAAATGACTTCATTTTTCCCCATTCATGCCATTCTGTTGCCCCTGTACCAGTTTCTGTTGAATATCCTATTCCCTCTATCCAAACTGGATTATCTGTTAATTTCTTTGCATATTCCTCGTTAGCTAAAACAAATGTTATACTAGCATCACTAAATGGAGCTATCTCATAATTTGTCATAGGATATATACTATAGTTAGATGATAATACATAATCCAAATCTAACTTTGTTGAAAAGGAAGCTCTTTCATTGCTCAATCCATTATTTTTATTTTTAACTGCAACCATAGCTAAATGTTCTCTTTTCGCGCCTGTTCTTTTCATATATGCAACAGCGTCTAAGCCTGCATAAAATAATGGATTAACGTAATCCAAAGGCCTTACATGCAAAGGATCTAATGCAAACCTATAAATATCCTGTAAAGTCTTAATTTCGCTTGGTTTTCCATGGGATTCTACAGATACTACATTAAAGTGACCAGTTTTGATGAGCATATATGCATGAGCTATTCCTTCTAATCCATCTCCAGCAACAGTAAAAGTTGGTCTTAATGCTCCTCCAATTGGTTCTGGGGCGAATTCATCAGCAATTGCTATTCCCTCCCACATGTCTTCTTGACAATCAACAAAGGCATCTACATCATATCTTGGATCAATTTTGGCGCTAGAATATGCTCTTGCTGATGATTCGAACATCATATCTTGAAAGGATATATCAATTGTTGTTGGCTTAAAACCATACCATCCCGCTGCGACTATACCAACACGTGACATTAGCACACCCATATGTATTTTGAAAAAAACTTGTATAAATACTCTGAGTATATTAGTATATATAACAGTGTACACGGAGTAAGTGGTGGGAGAATGGTATATATTTGGACACCTCCAAAAGAATTAAAGGATTCATCAAATGTATTTGAATTCATGCAAAAATATAATTTTGAAGATTATGGTAGTTTAGTTAAAAAAAGCCAAGACGATTTAAAATGGTTTTGGGGTAATTTGCCAGAATGGCTAGGATTAGAATGGTTTAGAAAATTTAAAGAAGTTTATGATACTTCTCAAGGGATCGAATGGACTAAATGGTACATAGGGGGGAAAATTAACATTTCTTATAATGCTCTTGATAGAATAATAAAAAATGGGCTAGGTAATAAAACAGCAATGATATGGTATGGAGAAGATGGGAAAGTAGTTAATTTAAGCTATATAGAAATGCTTGATAAAGTAAATAGATTATCAAATTATTTAAGTGAAATAGGTGTGAAAAAAGGTGATGTTGTATCAATTTATGCGCCATTAATGCCAGAAACTGTTATAGCTATGTATGCTTCTTTTAGAATAGGCGCTATAGCTAACCCAATATTTAGCGGGTTTGCCCCTGACGCTGTAGCAGAAAGGATAAGGGCTGCGAACTCAAAGGTGTTGGTTACATCGGATGGATATTATAGAAAAGGAAAAATAATAGAGCTTAAAAAAAGCGCTGATGAAGCTGTTAAGAAATCTGGCGTAGATTTAAAAGTTGTTGTTGCAAAAAGATTCAATAAAATGGAGCTTCCATGGGATGAAAAAAGAGATATTTGGTTTGACTCTGCAATAAATGGAAAAAGGCCAAATTTTGAAGCGGTAGAAACAGAAGCTGAAGATCCAGCATTGCTTATGTTCACGAGCGGAACAACAGGTAATCCAAAAGGAGCTGTAATTAGCCAAATAGGGTCTATTTTGCAGCCATCAAAGGAGCATTATTTCAACTTAGATATTAAACCTGGATCAATCAGAGATTATAATGATATATTATGGTGGATTACTGATATTGGATGGATGATGGGTCCGTGGCAAGTTATAGGAACTCAAATTTTAGGAGCAACTCATTTTTCACTTGAAGGAGCACTGGATTATCCGAGTAAAGATAAAGTATGGGACCTTATAGAAAAACTTAAAATAACGCATCTTGGATTTGCTGCAACGGCAGCAAGATTGCTAAAATCTTTTGGAAATGAAGCTTTAGAAAGCCACAATTTATCTAGCTTAAGAGCCTTCGGAAATACTGGGGAACCAATAGATGAAGACACCTGGTTCTGGGTAATGAAAGAAGTTGGTAAAGAAAAGAGGCCTTTAATTAATTTAAGCGGAGGAACAGAAATATTAGGGTGTTTTCTCTTACCATCTCCTGTTGTTAATCTTAAACCTTCAACCCTTTGGGGACCAGGTTTGGGTATGAGTGTTGACGTTTTTGATGACTATGGAAATCCTGTAAGGAATAAGCCAGGTTATCTTGTTGCAACAAAACCATCTCCAAGTATGACTAGAGGACTTTGGAAAGATCCGAAAAGATACCTAGAGACTTATTGGAGTACATTTAAAGGGGTTTGGTTCCATGGAGATTATGCGTTAATAGATGAGGATGGTCTTTGGTTTATTTTGGGGAGAGCTGATGATGTAATAAAAGTAGCAGGCAAGAGAATTGGTCCAGCAGAAGTTGAAACCATAATAAATTCGCACCAAAGCGTAGCAGAAAGCGCATGCATTGGTTACCCAGATCCTGTAAAAGGTGAAGTTATAGTTTGCTTTACAATACCTAGGCCTAATAAAGATATTACAGATAAGGAAATTAATGAAATAAAGAGTTTAGTATCGGAAAAGCTTGGAAAGCCCTTTGAACCTGAAAAAATAGTCAAGGTTAAGGATCTACCTAGAACAAGAAGTGGAAAAATTATGAGAAGAATAATAAGAGATGTAGCAAAAGAAGGAAAGGCTAGCGTATCTCCTGTAATTGAAAATCCAGATTCCATTGAGGAAGTAAAAAGAGCTGTTAATGAATTAAAAGAAATAATGAAATCGTAGGCTAATAAAGCTACGGGTTTTGAACATTATATATATTTTTATATTGACTTCTTATTGTTTTTTTATCAAATTTTCCAGTGCTTGATTTTGGTATTTCATTTACAAAGAATATCTTATCTGGAATTTGCCATTTTGCAAACCTTTTTGATAAATGCTCTTTTAATTCTTTTTCTAACTCATTATAGTCTTTATTTCTATACTGTTCCCTCAATACTACAAGAGCTATAGGTCTTTCTTCCCATTTGGGATGAGGTACTCCAACTACTGATGCCTCTAAAACAGCAGGATGTGCCATTAAGTAGTTCTCCAAATCTATACTAGAGATCCATTCCCCTCCGCTTTTTATTAGATCTTTAATCCTATCGACAATTTTAACATAACCATTTTCATCTATAGTTGCGGCGTCACCTGACTTCCACCAATTATTAATAAAAGACTCTCTTGATCTCTCATCATTATAATACTGTTTTGCAACCCATGGACCTCTAATAATTAATTCTCCAATACTTTTTCCATCCCAAGGTAATTCATTACCAGCGGGATCTATTATTTTTACTTCAACACCAAATATTGGTAAGCCCTGCTTTCTTGCATATTCGATTTGCACATCTTCGCTTAGTTGTTTAATTTTTATCTTTGGAAGATTTGCAGTAACTAAAGGAGTTGTTTCAGTTGCACCATATGCATGAGTTATATTAATTCCAAATTCCTTCAGTTGCATCATAAGTGCCAATGGAGGTTCTGTGGCACCTGATACAAACCTTATATTATTCAATTTTGGTCTAGGTTCCATTTTTCTAAGCACTTCTAATAATGGAATTAATATTGCAGGAGCACCAGCTGCCGCTGTAACCCCTTCGTTAATTAAAATGTTTGCTAGGCTATCTGGTGTATATCTTCCAGGCAAGACTATTTTAGAACCCATCATTGTTGCAGCTATATGAGCTCCCCATCCGTTTGCATGAAACATAGGGACTATTGCTGCAAATGTATCTTCAGGCTTGAAATTTAATACCCCATTAATTCCCCAACCATGTAATATCAAACTTCTATGAGAATAATAAACGCCTTTCGGTTTACCAGTAGTTCCAGAAGTATAACATGCTGTTGCAGCTGATTTTTCATCGATTTCCTCATAGTTCTTTTTAGGAGAATTGCTTTTAATTAAATCCTCATAACTATATACATTGTTTTTAATTTCTATACTAAGCTTTGTAGGATCATCACTCATTATTATAGAAAAATCAAATTTATTATTCTTCATCAATGCATTTCCTAATTCTAATAGACTTTCATCAATTAAAATGCCCTTTGCTTTAGAGTGCTTAATTATATAATCGAGGTCATTAATAGCTAATCTTTGGTTCAATTCAAGCATAACTGCACCGATACCTGTTATTGAAAAATAAGACTCGTAATATCTATGATCATTCCAACCTAAGACCGCTATTCTATCACCTGGGTTAGTTCCTAACGATTCTAATGCACTAGACATTCTCTTTACGCGATCGTAAACTTGACTGTAATTCATTCTATGAACTTTTCCACCTTGCAAATTTCTGTAAGAAACTACCTCTGTGTCGTAATGAACTTTTGATGCATATTCAATTACTCTCCACAAATTAAGTTGATAATCATCATTCATTGTCGAGGGAAATCCCCTAATCATATCATAACCACCTTTGTCCCTTTATTTTTGTATTCAAAAAGGTATATAAACATTACATTGAAAACTAAAAATATTTTTTAAATATAGAAATAAAATCATTCTCCTTTATAAATTGGCTTTCTTTTTTCTAAAAATGATCTCATGCCTTCTGCAAAATCTTTTGAATCTGCTAATATAACCAGTTCGTTTAATGAGTTCTTAAGCGGGTTAACGAAAATTGATTTAGATGAATTTACTGCATTTTTAACTGCTTTTAATGATAATGGTGATATCTTAGATATTTTATTTGTAATTTCAAAAACAGCAATATCAAGTTGTTCGTCAGGAACAACTATATCTACTACTCCTAAGTTTTTAGCCTCATCCGCATTAATCCAATCTCCTGTTAACGCATATCTAACTATCTTCTTATTTGTTAAATAAATACCTAACGGAGAGGCTATAGGAGGAAACGCTGCAATAACTGATTCGGGTATTGAAAATATTGCGCTTTCCGTTGAAATAACTATATCTGATAATAAAGTTAACTCCATTCCTCCACCAAATGCGTACCCTTTAACTGCAGCAATAATCGGTTTTGTGTAATTTAACATTGTGTTAACTAAAGGCCATGCCAGCTCGTCAAGCCATTTTTTTGCTACAGAAGAATTAGTCCAATTTTTCATCATTTCTATATCATCGCCAGAACAGAATGAACTTCCTTCTCCTGTTAATACAACGGAATAAACTCTCTTATCGTTTTCTGCTTTTTCTAAAAATATCCTTATATTTTTCCAGACATCTTCATTTAAAGCATTAAGCCTGTTAGGTCTTCTTATAGTTATTACTGCATGGTTTTCCACTATTTCATAAGAAACTGGTCCCATATATTCTATAGAATATGTATAATCGAAAAATCCTTTTCCAGACTTAACTCCTTTTCCTGTATTCAACATATTAACTAAATACTGATTTGCTTTATATAGCTCGTATCCAGTTTCTTTATATCTTTTGTCTAATAAATTTATAATATTATCTAAACCATAATGGTCAGCATAATACAATGGACCATACGGCCAATTCATGCCTAGCGTCATTGATTTTTCTATATCATTTTTGCTAGCTACTTCGTTTTCTATAAGCCATGCAGCTTCGTTTACAGCTACAGATATTATTCTGGCTGGATTCAATTTATACATAGAATCGCTAGGTGCTAAAATCTGCTTTTTAAATATTTTATTTGTATATTTATAAAATCCCTCACCTGCCTTAGCACCAATTTTACCTTCTTTTACCATTTTCTCCAATATATTTGGAATGAAAAGCTTCTCTCCTCTTTTAATCATTTCGTTCAATGCATTATAAACTACATCTATTCCAACATAATCCAAGAGCTCAATAAATCCCATGGGAAATCCTAATCTAAATCTAGTCATTCTATCTATGTCTTCTTTGTTATACCCTTCTTCTAGCATTATAATTGATTCAAGGAATGTTTTTGTATTAATTCTATTAACTAAAAATCCTGGAACATCTTTTTTGACCAGCACATAATCTTTTTTAATTTTATTTACATATTCTATAATGCCTTCTAATGTTTCTTTAGATGTTTCTTTTCCTAGTATTAATTCAATCAACGGCATTAAAACTGGAGGATTCATAAAATGTATTCCTATAAATTTATCTTTTTTATCAATTGCTTTAGCCAAATCATTTATAGGTATTGTTGATGTATTTGTAGCTAAAATGGCATCCTTTTTTGCATATTCTAATACATTTTTAAATACTTTAACTTTTAAATCATAATTTTCAGGCACAGCTTCAATAATTAGATCGCAATCACTCAAATCTTTATAATCAGTAGACGTTTTAATTTTTTTAATTATATCATATATCTTTTCTTTTTCTATTAATTTTGATAAGCTTGATTCTATTTTTTTGATTGCATTATCTAATATTTCCTGAGAAACATCTATCATAACAACATCATATGAATTTAAGGCAGAAACCTCTGCAATCCCATGCCCCATTGTTCCAGAACCTATAATACCAACTTTTTTAATATTACCCAAATTCCTCACCTAATACATAATTGTACATATTATATTTAAAACTATTTTATAACATGTTAATAACAAAATAGATTGTTTTATTTTTTAACGGCAGTTATTTTTCCCATCAATGATTTTGCAATAACAAGCTTTTGTATTTCGTTTGTACCATCTCCAATCTCAATACCTTTTATGTCTCTATAATATCTTTCTATGTTGCTTTCTTTGCTATAACCAAAACCCCCCTCAACTTGCATTGCCAACCTAACCAAATCTACACCCCACTTAGCTGTTGCATACTTAGCTATAGAAGACCACATAGGGTAATCTATATCATTGTTATCTATTTTTTGAGCAGCATTATAAATTAAAAGCCTTGATGCCTCAAGTTTTGTCTTCATTTCTGCAATCATGCTTTGAACCATTTCATGTTCTATTATAGGTTTGCCCATAGTTTCCCTAATCTTTGCATAGCTTAGAGATTCATCGAATGCTGCCTGCATTATACCTAGTCCCATAGCAGCAGTTACCACTCTTCCTTCATTTACTCCATCCATAACTATTTTGAATCCGTTATTTAATTCCCCAACCAAGTTTTCTTTAGGAACTCTGCAATCTTTAAACAAAAGCTCGCTAGTCCCACTACCACGGACTCCCATCATATCTAGTTTGCTTATTTCTATGCAATTATTTTTATCTAAAACAAAAATTGATATTCCTTTATGCCTTTCTTCTTGTTTCCCAGTTCTTGCAGCAACTAAGAAGAAGTCTGCATATGTAGAATTAGTTATCCAAGTCTTCCTACCGTTTATAATGAAATCATTACCATCAATTTCAGCTCTTGTTATTATATTTGCTGCATCAGAACCACAGCATGGCTCACTTAATGCAAATGCACCTATTTTACCTTTACCAAGTTTTGTTAAGTATTCCTCTTTTATTTCATCGCTTGCATAATGAACTAATGGGTATGCAACCATAGTGCCTGATACTGTTGCCATTATTGATATTGCTCCAGATACCCTAGCTAATTCTTCAACAACAACAACTGATTCCATAGTTGATAAATTAGGTCCACCATATTTATCAGGAACTCTTAATGCAAAGTAACCCATGCTTGATACTTGGTCTAAAATATCTTTATTGATATAATTATCTAAATCAATTTTTTTAGCAACAGGAGACAATACCTTTTCTGAGAATTCCCTAACTGAACTCCTCAACAAATCAATATCAGATTTTGCACTCAATTTAATACACCAATAATTTGTAACATTAAAGGGTTAATATATTAATTTAAGCTTTTTATAGTTTTTTACTACTTTCTTCAACATTATTATAAATATTTAAATAAGAAGGGTTTTAAAATAAATTAGAGATTTTAAATTCTTTGAAATTTAATGCTTTTAATATTAAGTAATTGAATATCTTATTGTATACTAAGATTTATTAGATTCAACAATAAAAAATTATACAGGTGGGAAAGTGGTAGTATTGCACAGCAAAGATGTAATAAATAAGTATGTTTCTGAAGGGTGGTGGGATAATATAACTCTTATAGAAAGATTCAAAAGAAATGTACTTAAAAACCCAGAAAGGTTAGCTGTTGTTGATCCGCCTAATAAAAAAGACATAACGGGTTTAGCACCTGAAAGGTTGACATATTTTGAGCTATACGAAAGAGTAAAAAGAGGGGCTTCATATTTACTTGATCATGGAGTTTTCAAAGACAAAATCGTGTTAGTTCAATTCCCAAATACCATAGAACTTGTTTTGGCGTATTTGTCTATTTGGAAGGCTTCTACTATAATTTCTCCTATACCATTGCAATGGAGAAAATATGAAGTAAAGAAAGTATGTAACATAATAAAACCTTATACCTATATGTTAATAGAAAGATATAAAGATTTTGATTATCTTTCAATGTCTAAAGAATTAATGGAAAATGAATGCTCAAGTATTAAAAATATTATTACTTTATCACAATGGAGTGAAATTACAAAAAATTACAAAATAAGAGATGATATTAATGAAACATACTTAGATGGAAACGATATTGCTACAATTGCCTGGACCTCTGGAACTGAAACAGATCCTAAAGCTGCACCATTAACTCATAATAATTGGGGATTCTTAAGATTTTTATACGATGGAAATAGATACCCTGGAGCTATATTGAATGATGGAGAAGTAATAGCTGTTTCTTCACCTCTTATTAATATGGCAGCCATTGGAGTTGGATTAGTTCCATGGATAATTATATCTGGCACATTAGTTCTTCACAATCCATTTGACCCTGTAATATTTTATAACCAATTGATAAACGAAGGCGTTACTTTCACATTAATGGTCCCAGCTATAGTAGTATCTTTATTAAAGCAGGGTTTATTTAATCAAAGACTGAAATTAAAATACTTGGCTCAAGGTGCAGCTCCGCCACCTCCATGGACATTTGTTGAACTTAACAAACTAGGGATTGAGCCAATAAATATATGGGGCCAAAATGAAGGAACTGGACTATTTTCTACAAGAGAAAATATAGAGGACCTTGAAAAAAGATCAAGAGCCTTTCCATGGCCTCATAAAGGTTTAAAATGGTACCAAGTTTTTAATAATGCTATTGATACTAAAATTGTAGATCCTGCTGGAAATGAGCTAAAAGAGCCAGGGCAAATAGGAGAGCTATGCTATAAAAGTCCTTTCACTATGGCATCATATTTTAATCAACCTGACTTTACAAAAAAATCATTCGACAATGAAGGATATTTTTGCACTGGTGATTATTTCCAAATAATTGATCATAGTACCATATCATTTTACGATAGGAAAAAAGACATAGTTAATAGGGGTGGCTTCAAAATACCAAGCGCAGAAATAGAAGATCTATTAAAGAAGCATCCAAAAATATTAGATGCTGCCGTAGTTGGATGGCCTGATCCAAGGCTAGGAGAAGTAGTTGCTGCTTTTGTTGTATTAAAACCTAATGAAGCTTTAGACTTAGAAGAAATCAGAAAGTTCATGGAAGAACAACAAGTGGCTAAATATAAATGGCCCGAAAAATTGATAATTATTGATCAAATACCAAGAAATCCCTTGGGAAAAGCTTTAAAAAATATGTTGAGAGATAAAGTTAAAGAATTAAGTGAAAATCAATCTATTTAATTCCTAGATTATAAAACCCTAGGAGTTTTTGTTAAAATTTCTAATTTGTTTTGACAAACTAAAACAGTATCTGGATATCTATATCCTCCTAAACCATTTAAATACCCGTTCTATGGCTAGAACCATATTCTTCTTAATAATGGTATTAATTTTTTTGAAACACTTGGGAGTTCATGAGTAAGAGTGTGTAGTTTACCTAAAATAGAATTCTAAACAATATCTTCTTTTATTAAATCTTAATTTAATAAATAATTTTTTAATTTGTCAAAAAAATTTATATATTTATTTATAAAGGAAAATAAAGGCAAAAAGTGATAAAAAATGAATCCAATGATTTATGCATGGATATTCTGGATATCAGGAAATACAATAAGCACTGCATTTGGAGCATATTTAGTTAGAAAATATAGGAATACCTACGGCCTTCCAACACTAATAGTATTATATTCTATTTATTCTGTAGGTGCAAATATTTTAGCATCAAGAATAACAATTTACAACATTATAATACCTTTCATAGTCTCGGGAGGTACATTAATATTTCCATTCGCTAGCCAACTTGATGATATGATTAATGAGGTATATGGTAGGAAAAAAGCTTATACAGCTATTGCTGTTGCTTTAATAGCAAATATATTAATGGCGACCTTCATTTTAGCTGATGCTATGTTACCAGTTCCTTCTTGGGAAGATGTTGCTAATAAATATTGGCTCCAGTTTATGGTAGCTGCTCCAAGAATAATGATAGCATCATACATTGCTTTTGGGGCTGATGAGTTATGGAATGCAACCATTTTTGCTAAGTTAAAGATAATGGCGTATAAAACCGAAGAGGATTGGAAATCAAATAGAAGAATTATTGCTTTGGTTTTGACTAGAGTTACGACATCTGATATATCAACAATGATTATAGATAGCATCATATTTTACCCACTAGCTTTCTTTGGTATTTTAAATTTAAGTGTTGTCCTAAATATGATATGGATGGGCGCTTTAATGAAAATTATTTTAGCAATATTTAATTCTCCATGGTATATAGTTTATAGATTGCTAATCAAAAATGTAAAAAGAGATTTTTAATTTAAAATATATAATTAATATAATTTAATAAAATTAAATCCTAGTTTATCGCATGTATGATAATATTTTAATTCTTTTATTGTTTTAGAATAGACGTTTAATGCATTACTATTGTAACTATCTGATACCTTCATAAAAGATTTATAGTATTTAACCAAATACCCTGCCATATTAATTGTATTGTTTTGGATTGCTTGAGCAAAGAAATTCTCTTCAAAACCAATTCCATTAACCAAGTATACTGCGTTTAATGTCTTAGTAACAACAGCGTTATTACTTGTTAATCCAACTAAAACAGCCCCACCATATTGATTTATTATCTCTAAAATGCCGCTAAATCCCCCTATAGCATTTAAATTATATTCTAAAGATTCAGTCAAGTTGTATTTTCCATTAATATACATAATTGAATATGAAGGATTCATGCTAATAGTTCCGTTTTGCAAATAGGTTGCATTATATGGTATTATATATGGATTTGTAATTGGAGCTACAAAGAAATCATAATAAAAGCTTATAGGATAATTTGCATTTATAAGTAATGAGGAATTTAATAAACCTTTTTCATAGGAACTCTCAGAGAATTTTTCATCCAAAAATGCGTATTGATTAAAATATGAAAACGTTTGCTTTGCAATAGTTATACCTGATTGAGCAGATGATGCTATTTCTCTTCCATATTTATAATTTAAAATTGATGTATAGTTTATATAATAATTAGATGCTTCTTGATAATATATGCCTGTAAATCCTGGAATTAATATTGGTTGAGTATCAATTAAATTAGATTTCATATTAATTATTTTTCCAGAAATTAAGGGATTAGAACTATTTACCCAAAGCATTAATACACCAGATATATCCCATGTGAAATATGGGCTTTGCATCATTTCTTCAGCTAGAATTAAATTGCTTATAGTAACAGATAATGTTACGTTACTTCCTAATGCTAATAGTGGAGTTAAATCTATATAGTAGGGCATATGGAATGAAAGTGTATTAATAGATGTTAAAGGTTTCCAATAGAATAAATTGATTCCTCCAGTATAAATTGTCTCAAATGGATTTAAAATACCAGCTAATTCGTTGTTGTAATAAACTTCTATATTTCTTATCGCTGGTTCATTAGCGTACCAAAATTCGTCGTCTTCTCCACCTTCTTCAAATAATAACAACATAGATTTTTCGGTCCCATTGGGTATATTTAATGATTGCATAGCAATATCCTTATTAGGTGTTAAAACTGTGTATGAATACCCAAAACTATTAGTAAATAATGGTATGAAATAGTTGGGTAAATTACTTGGTGGACTACCATTATAAAGATATAGAGTTACGTTTACTAGGTAATAACCAGTTATCCCTATTTTAGGTACAATATAGTTGGGCAGCACTATTTGAAATTCAACTGGCCCAGATAAAAGTCTTTCAAATAAAGTCAGATCTACTTCCGATGTGGAATTTAGAATTTCTTGTGTTGACCCCCAAAATATTGGAGTACCATTAGCAAATATATAAAATGCCCTATCATACTGAGTTCCATTATGCTCACTTATTGAAACGTTCATAAGTATTAAGCTGTAGTTTCCTCTTGGTATATTAATTATTTTATTATAAGGTATCATTCCACTTTCTCCAAAATATGCGTTCGTTGCTATATTAATGACAGTTGGGGTAACGTTTGGAGGAATAATATTGAAAGCTTCAAATGAATAATAACCGTCATTTCCATTCATTCTTTTAATAATTGAAGAAGATATTGTAATGTTTGCAATCCTTTTTCTATATAAATTACTATTAACTTCTGTATGAGCTAAAGGCAAAATATTTATCAACAATAAAGGGATTAAAATTATTATAGAATATACTATTATCCTTCTCATTTTACCATCCTCCTCATAGCTAATGCTATACCTCCTATAATTATACCTATAATACCAACTGTCAAGCCTGAAGCACCTACTACATAAGATGTTGAGCCTTTCTTACTGGCTGCAAGTGCCGTTGAATTTACGGAACTTATCATTTTTTCTAAGTTATTAACTAGTGTTGTCAAGGTAGAATTGAAATTAGATGATGCTGTGTTAATTTTGTTGTTTAATAATGAAACATTTGATAATATATAAGATTGGAGTTGAGATGATGCTGTGTTAATTTTGTTGTTTAATAATGAAACATTTGATAATATATAAGATTGGAGTTGAGATGATGCTGTGTTAATTTCTTTTGATAAAGTATTTTCTAAATTATCAATAAGCAAGGTTTGGTATAATAAATGATAGTTATTATAAATTTTTACACTAATATTATAAGATAAACCATTATTTAAAATAATAGTAACAATGTATGTTCCATCAGGCATAGATGTTGAATTGAACGGAATGGCCAATTCTAACATTCCGTTCGCAATTTTATAGGTGTAATTAATGGGTATGCTGTCAAGTAATACTTGTACTGGTGTAAAGTTATTATTTGATAAATTAATATAAACATAATTTATAGCCTGCGTTACATTGATAGGATAGACAGATACAACCTTTGGTAATGTTACATTAGATAAATGAGTAACATTGTATTCATTTAACCCACTTAAAACAATTTTACTGTTTTCCTGCGAAAATGCGTATATAAGATTTTCAAATACAGAATTTACTATGTTAGCATTGCTATTAATCAACGAAACACCAACTATTCCAGGACCTATATTATCGTTTAACAAACTTATATTAGAATCTTCAGCCATTATTCTATTTATTTGAGATCCGATTATCTTTACTGTTGAATTTGCTATAGTTAAATTGTTTATTACACTATTTTCTATGAGTAATGATGCATTTTTAATAATCAAACTATTAGAATACACCCCTTCTATACTATTACCAATAACGGTTCCCATAGGTAAAGAAGTATAATTATTTTGGTTAATAATTAAAGAGCCTATGAAAGTATAAGGCTCTAGATATATATTATAAGGAGTAGATACTTCATCATTGCCATTAGCAGCTTCTCCTGATACAGTAACTGACCATGGACCTGATAATTCCATAGAACTTAAACCTGTAAATATTCCGGGACTGCTTAATGAAGGTAACTGTAATATTCCATACCATTCGTTTAATGATGAATTATATTGTAATGGTATTCCAACTGTGAAGCTATAATCTAATAATCCTGAATAGTATTGATCAGGTATCAAAGTTGCAGTAAATGTTCCATATTTAACTTCTGTTCCGTTTTGATATGTAATATTTGCAAATACTTTTATATATTGTCCTTCATATGCTGTAGAAACCGATTCTATATTAGTATTTAATGTAGAGGGGGAAACGTAGAATGATTGATTCGCATAACCAAATAATGGACTTATAGCTGTTGATTCGTTAGAAATAAAAACTACATTGTAAAATCCGGAAGTTAAATTGGATGGTATTGTGAAAAATCCTGTTTGGAAGCCTGAAGATGTGGGTTGTAATGGAATCTGAGCGACTAAATAATTAGATAAATTATATATGTTTGCATATATATTGCTTGTAAACATACCAAGACCAATTGGATCAATTGCTAAAGCAGCAAGAATAACTGTTTCTCCTGGTGAAGCACTTGGCAATCCATCATTTACTGGTGTTATGACAAAGCTTTCTAGAATTGCCTCTCCAAAATATTCATAAGTATAGACATTTCCTTGCGATGAATTCACCATTAATATATAAGATCCTTGTGGGTCAGGATAAGGTAGAATCATTTCTCCATAATATATGCCTCCTCCTTCTGAAATTAAAGGTGTACTATAATAAACAACTCCATTTTTAATTAAATATGCATTTAATGATAAATTGTCGTCAGGATTACCATTTGGCAATGTAGCATATACTTCCACATAAAATGGGTAATTAGCAAACAATGGAGGACCATAAGGATATGGTGCTGGCGTTGGAGGTGATATTATAGCTAGTCCTACACCTACATCAATATCTGTTGCCCCCATACCCACTAAATTACTATTTGAAGTTCCATTTACTACTATTGTCCATATATTTGGAGGCATACCTTGCGTAATGTTTACATTCCCTATCCAATACTGACCATTAAATTCTAATGGTATTTTTTCTAATAAACCGTTAGATGTATAGATATATGCATTAAAGTTCCCTGCTGTAACTAAAGAACCATTTTGATAAGTTATATCCGATATTATTTCAAAAGATGTATTATACATATACCATGGATATTGTGCACCATTTTGATAAGTAGTTACAGATATTTCTAAATGAGCTTCGCTAATAATATTTTCAATTGCTTTAGCTAGCAAACCGGCATTAGGACTGCCTAATCCTGTTACTAAATTATATCCTGAATTTGCTGAATAATAACCATTATATCCAAAATTTATTTGGTGAAACGCCATATCATATAAAGTTTTATTTTCATATATTTTATATAATAATGGATTTAGTAATCCTAAACTAGTATTGAGATATCCATCAATATCTGCTGTCACTCCAGCCCATAATGGTGATGCTAGGCTAGTTCCTCCAATTACTTCTAAACTTCCATCAACTAACTCGACAAAGCCTGTATAGGGATTTGCGTCAGCTGCTACATCTGGAACAGCTCTATAAGTTCCTGTAACAATTCCTAATTGATACCATGGCTTTGGTATTAATGTGGAATACCCTCCTGTCGAAGCAACTTCACTTGTTCCATAAAGTGGTGAAACCGACCATGCATTTTCATATCCATAAGTACCGGTTGAGTTCAAATCAGATAAATAACCTGAAGTTATATTAACAAATAATGAAGTTCCTCCTACTGCTGTTACAAATGGTGATGTTGATGGAAATGAAACTCCCCCGTATAGTTCTGGGGTACCTCCGTAAGCGCCCTCATCTCCGCTAGATGCAAAGAACGATATTCCTTCTGCACTACCTAATGCAAAATAATAGTCTGCATATGCATAGCCTAAATTAAATTGGGCTTGCACATAATATGGATCTGACGTATAGAAGCCCGTTAAAGCTATCGTATTTTCTGATGCACCCCAACTCATTGACACAACGTTTGCCAAATCCAAGCTTACTACATAATCTATCGCCTCATACAATGCATTTGCTGGATTAGATGTTACTAACAAGTAAATGTGAGCATATGGAGCCATTGTTTGAGCTGCTTCTACGTCTAAAGCAGTTTCTATATCCCAACCTGTTCCAATTCCAATACTTGGATGATAAGGACCTATAGGTATTAAAGTTAAGTTTACTGAGGGAAGCCCAAACATAGAATCAAATTGATATAGATCTTGATAAATTAGTGGATCTCCATAGGCATCTATTATAGCTATTGATGATCTATCGCTGTATTTCATTATATTGGTTACATTATATGCCCCTTCAAAGTCTCCAGGGGTGTAATATGTTATTGCACCCGCCATTTGATCTTTTTTAAAATCATTAAATAGTTTATAACCAGAACTATTTAAAGGAACAAAGTATTTATTTATTATTTTTCCCGATAAGAGATAAGGCGGTTTAAATTGAGTAAAATTATTTAATCCAAATATTAAGGTATTTGAGAGTATAGATGGTATTTTTGGATTGTTATTAGGAGCGTAATAAATTACACCATTGTAGCTTTTATAAAGAACTAAATTTGTTTCAAATACCTTCTCTACTAAATAAGCTGGACCTTCAGCCATAATTGAAAATCTATCAGGACTTTGGTAAGTAATTATGAATCCTTGCGATTTTAAGTAATCTATTACATTATTAAATTCTTGTAAAGGCGGAGAAAACGTATTTAAGACTTCATTTCTATTTAATGGCTTAATTTGTTTGTTTGCCACCTCTTGAGATAAAAATAGTAAATAACTATAATTTTGAGGAGGGAAGAATACTGAAAAACTAATCATTGTATTATCTGGTAATTGACCCAAATATGTGCCGTTAAGTGAAGGGCCATAATAATATGTACTGTTATTAGTTGCTTTATTTGATACTGCAAATGTCAAAGGACCAAAAATAGATAGGATGAAGACAAATATAAACACAAACGAAGAATATTTAATTAGTTTCTTAAAAGTTTTACCCACAATAGTTCACCAGACGATTTTATTTATATTATTTAAGTTTAATAAATCTTTCTAATTAACAAGAAATGTTAAATAACAAATTGATCTTTAAAGGACTATCTCAAGCTTAATTTTATACTAATGCAATATTTTTTAAGTCAAACAAAAGATTATAAATTGGTGAATGAATTGGTAATGAAGTTTATAGAGAGACTTGAGAAATGTAACAAACTATTGCAAATAGCTCTTGATTTCACTGATATAAATCCTGCAATTAAAATTGCATCAAGCATTGATAGAAGAGAAAATTTAATCTTAGAAGCAGGAACTCCTCTTATAAAATCTTATGGAATTAATTCTGTTAAATTATTGCACTCGTTGAAAGGTAATCATCTAGTTTTTGCAGATCTAAAAATTATGGATGTAGGATCTTTGGAGGCTAACCTTGCATTCAGTAATGGAGCTGATGCTGTATCTGTATCAGCTGCAACTAATATAGAAACGATAAAGGAAACGGTTGAGGAAGCAAATAAATGGGAAGGAGTCGTTTATGGAGATCTTATTGGAGTTGAAGATATTCAGAAAGGTATTGAAAAACTTAAAAACGCAAAAGTTCATGTAGCTTTACTACATATAGGAATTGACGTTCAAGTTAAAATGGGTGTTACAGCTGGAAATTATGCTCAATTAATAAAAAAAATAAAGGATAGCTTTGGAGGAATAGTTGCAGTAGCTGGAGGTATCAAGCCTGAAGAAGTACCTTTAATTTCATCTGCTGGAGCTGATATAATAATAATAGGAGGAGGTATAACTAAAGCCAAAGATCCTTATGAGGCAACTAATATAGCTATTAAAAACTTAAATTCAAAATGTTAAATTATTTAAAACTTTACAATAAAGTTTATATTGGAGATTAAAGTGAAAAAGGGTATAATGGTAGGCTTTGGAAATGTTGGAAAAGCTTTAGCTAAGGAACTTATTTCTCTTAACAAGATTGAAATTATAGCTGTGATAACGTCAAAGGGAGTCTATAAATTAAAAAATAATTGGAGATCAGAGTTAAACAATTTAGCAAATGAATATCCAAGAGGAAATAGAGAGAAAATCGATATTTTAGATTTAATTAATGAATTCATTCCAGATATAGCCTTTGTAACAATTCCTCCCTCATATTATAATGGAGAACCTAATCTATCAATATACAATACGTTGATCGATAACAATATTAATATAATAACAGCAGACAAAACAGGACTTGCTTTAGAATTTAGCTCTTTGATGAAGAAAGTTAAAAACAATAAATTGTTCTTTGGATATAGAGCAACAGTAATGGCTGGAACGCCAGCCATTGATGTGGCAAAAGGACTTAGAGGGAGAAATCTAAAAGGGATTAAGGCTGTGTTAAATGCAACAACAAATTATATCCTGAGTTTAGTTGAAAGCGGATACTCAATGCAAAGTGCTATAGATAAAGTAAAAGAATTGGGTTTGGTTGAGCCAGATCCAAAAATTGATATAGACGGTTATGATGCAGCTGCAAAACTGAGTATAATATTAAACACATTAGATATAGAATCTAACATAAATGAAATCAAGAGGGAATCCCTACTAAATATTAATGAGGAAAAAATTAGAAAAACTTTGAACGAAGGAAAAAGGATAAAATATATTGCTTATTTTGATGGTAACAAAAAAGGCGTGCATTTGGAAGAAATTGAAATGGATTCTCAACTTGCTAGAGTTTCAAAAAATTATAACTGTATCCTATTTAATGTTGATAATGATACAATAACTTTAACAGGACCAGCCGGACCAGCTATTTCTACTGCTAAATCTATGATAACAGATGTGCTAGAATACTTAGAAAAAGATTAATCTCTTTAATTATATTGCAGATTTGTAAAATTATACTATTTTAATAGATTTCACCTATTTTAATTTAAACATAAGAACATAAAATTATTAAGGTAAAATATTAACATTATTTTAGGTGGTATATTGGAAACATATAAAGTATTAGGCTTAATAGGTCTTTTGCTAATCTTATTTGTAACAGTTATATTTTCTATCTTTATGTTATTTGGATTTTATTACTATTATGGATTTATGGGAATGATGGGATATTATAGACATTATTATATTTATAGATATTCATTTATGATATTTCCAATAACAATAGGAGCATTATCTATAATATTTGCAACAATTGGGATTTCTATAAATGATAGGATTGCGTCTGGAATTTTGTTAATACTATCTGCCTTTATATCTATACCAATTGCTTTTGGAGCATTTGGAATAGGCTTCATTTTATTGTTATTATCAGGAATACTTGCGTTAATAAAGTAAATTTTTATTTAATGCTAAAATAATTTATAAAACGCAATAATTTTTTATGATTACTTATGCTTTATAATTTTCAATAATAAAAAAATATATACCCTAATGAATACATTAACTACAAGGTAGAGAATTATGCCAACTAGTAAAGTTATGAGTTTAAATGAGGCTGTCGATCTTATAAATAACGGTGATTTAATTACAATTAGCGGAATGACATTTTTTAGAAATCCTATGAGCTTTATAGCAGCTTTAGTTAATTCAAATAAAAAAGACCTATCTTTTGTCGATAGAGAACCAGGATTTGGATTAGATGTGCTGACGGCAGCTAATAAGTTGAAAATGATTAGGGCTGCAATGGCAACATTTGAACACTTTGGGCTATCTCCAAGCGTAAGAAAGGCTGCTGAAAGAAAACAGGTAGACTATTTAGAAGATACTTGCGGAGCAGTAATAGCTGGATTGAGAGCAGGAGCTCAAGGAGTTCCTTTTATGCCAGTTAGGGGTGTAATAGGTTCCGATTTGGTTAAAATACATGAAGAAAGAAATACATGGAAAATTATAAAAGATCCATTTACTAATGAAGACATTGCAATTATAAAAGCAATTGAACCAGATGTAGCTGTAATTCATGTTCATATGAGCGATGAGTATGGAAACGCAGTTATATTGGGTCCCAGATATGAAGACGAGTTAAAAATAAGGGCTGCCAAGAAGGTTATAATAACAGCTGAAAAGATTGTAGATAAAGAAGAACTAAAGAAAAGAAATGCAGAAACTTTATCTTCTACACTAATTCACGCTACAGCAGTAATAAATGCAAAAAATGGTGCATGGCCAACTGCTATGTATACTATGTATGAAGCAGACTATAAGGCGATAAAAGAGTATTATGAATATGCAAAAGAAGGAAGAGCTATGGATTGGATTAAAGCCAATTTAATCAAAAGGTGGTATTAAATGTCATCTAGACCGACTGATATAATGATTAAATGCCTAGGAAGCTTTATAGAAAATAATGAATACGTTTATCATGGGTTAGATAGTATACTACCTCAGCTTGCAATGGTTTATGCAGCAAAATATTTAAAGAAAGACTTCATATGGCACAGCGTTGCAGAACCTTTTTTAATTGATCCATCAAAGTTAAGGGTAAGACCTTCTACAGGAGATCCATACTCCGAGCAGGAAGGTATTGCAACATTAACAACCATAGATGCATTTGATATTGCAGCTAAAGGAAAAATGGATTTAATGTACTTTGGAGCAGCTCAAATAGATGAAGAATCAAACATAAACTTAACTGTTATTGGGAGCTATGAAAAACCAAAAGTAAAGCTTCCAGGAGGGGCTGCTACAGCATATCTTTACCCTATAGTTAAGAAGATAGTGATATGGGCGAGACATGATCCTAGGGTATTAGTGAAAAGGGTAGATTTTATAACAGGTAATGGAAGTTTAAGGATTAATAACAATCTAGGCACATACTTATGCACAAACAAGGCATTAATAGAGTTCAAAAAAGGAGGACCAATTTTAAAGGCTCTTATTCAAGGATTTGATGTAAAAGATGTTATTTCTAGCACAGGTGGAATGAAAATACAGGTACCAAATAAAGTAGACGAAATAAAAGCATTAAATGATGAAGAGCTTAGAATAATTAATCAAGCAGATCCCTATGGCTTAAGATATGAAGAGAATTATGGCTGAATTGGTGAATTTTAATGGAAGATGTTTTTTGTAGAATTATAAAAGGTGAGGAAAAATCTTATACAGTTTACTCAGATAATAATGTTATAGCTATAATGGATATTTATCCCATGTCAAGAGGACAAACCTTAGTTATACCTAAAAAGCATTTTGTATACTTTTATGAAATGCCTGACGAATTAATTTACAGTTTCTATAAAGCTGTAAATATGGTAGGTAGAGCAATGATTAAGGCATTTAACCCAAAAGCTATAGCATTAATTGCTAGAGGACTAAGGGTTCCTCATTATCATTTAATATTGATTCCAGTGAGGGAAGGGGATATTACAGATAAATATTTTTCAGTTATGGATGCATATCAGGGCTTCCCTAAAGTAAGCCTTGATAACCTTCAATCAAGGCTTGAAGATTTTAAATCTTTAGCATTAAAAGGAAGGGTACAAGTTAAGGAGGAAGATTTGATAGAGGACATGAACAAAATCAAAGAATCTTTAAATTCTTAGTTGTGGCGGACCCGGGGGGATTTGAACCCCCGACATTCGGCTTAGGGGGCCGACGCTCTATCCTGGCTGAGCCACGGGTCCAATTAGGACCACTAGGCCCCAGCATCCCTCTCGGTATGATGCCAAAAGTTTAGTTTGTAAATAAAATTTTAAAGCTTTACTAATCTTTAATATATTGCCTTATAATTTCTTTAGCTCTCTCCAAGGCTTTTTCTATGTTTCCTTCTTTAACGTATTTTTCATAGATATCATCTTTTTCTACTTCAAAATATAAATTATATCTAAGCTTAGGATCAATAATTTTTTCTTTCATATATCTTTTTAATTCCTTCATTGAATCGTAAAGCGTCTTAATTTCTATATCATTTTTTAAACAACTTTCTATTTTTTCTAAGCTTCTTCTCGCAGCAATACCAGTATAGCCTAAGCTTGTTGTAGCAACTTCCAAATATTCATAAAGTTTTTTCCTAAACGGTACTATTACGTTACCTTTTGAAGCATCTGTTGCATTATTTATTAATTTTCTTTTCTTTTTAGCAATTTCGTATATTTCATTATTAATTTCATTATTATTTGTAGCTATAACTATTAAATCGTTTTCCTCAATTAACTTTTCTAAATCTTTTGGATCTTTTATTTCAAAATTTACTAATTTTACCTTTCTATTATTTTTTATTTCATTTATATCTTCGCTGAAATAAGAAGCCACTATAGTAACATTTGCACCAGCATCCAAAAAGGTTCTAGCTCTTCTATTACCTACTTTACCCCCACCTATTACCAAAACATTAAAATCAGAAAAATCAATATATAATGGTATGTAAGTCATTTAAATTCCACCTTTTTTCTATTTCATTATAGTCCAAAAAGCATAGAGGCTCATCTCCCCAAAAATCTTTGTTAACAACTTTTGCTCTACCCCTACTGCCTCCACCACATATCTTTTTAAATAAACAAGAAGAGCATCTTTCTCCTCTCAAGTTTTCCGACAAATTAACAAATTTTTCAAGGTTTTTATTGCTTAAGTTAAGAATGTCTTTCAACTTTTGCTCTCTTAAATCTCCTATTATATAGTCTTCAATAAATTGACATGGTCTTACAGTTCCATCAGGATAAATACTAATTGTTTTCCTTCCGCAATCACCTTGAGCTTCTATCATTTTAAGGTATTTAATAAAATCATCCTTATTATTAGCAATCTGATCTGCAACATATATTCCAATAAAGTTTCCCCTAACAAGCTGGATTTCTAGCTGAGTCTTGTATTCCTTTGCTTTCTCTATGAGCTCTTTTGAGAGTTGAATTAATTGATCCTTTGTAGGTAGATCTGAAACTATATTAACAGCTCTCCCAATAGTATCTAAAAGATATAATGATACTCTTTTGGCTTTAATTTTCGCAGCAAAGTCTATCATCTTAGGTATTTCTAATACGTTATATTTTGTAACAGTAGTCCTTATTCCTACATCTATTCCATATTTGATTGAGTTCTGGATACCCCTTATAGTTAACGAGAATGCGCCTTCATAACCCCTAAACTTATCATGATACTCAGGGTTTATGCTATCAAGCGATATGCCTATATAATCATACCCAAGTTCTTTTAATTTTTTTGCATTTTCTTCTGTTATCAATGTTCCATTACTGCTTAAACCCAGTTTAGGCCTTTTTTTATTAGATAAAATTTCTGATAATTCCCAAAATTCTTTTCTGTATAAAGGCTCTCCACCTGTAAAAATTACTAAAGGGATCTGCAAATTTACTATTTCATTTGCTACCTCAATTAACTTTTCTCTGCTTAATTCTTCCTTTGTACTTTTTGATGAAGCATCTATATAGCAATGTACACAATTTAAATTGCATTTATACGTTATATTCCAGAAAATAACAGGTCTTAATTCGTTAGAAAAATTCGACGGTTTTTCTTTATTATAATGTCCTTTTATCTTTGATGATACAGTTCCTTCTCCAGTTACCATAACACTTATAGGAATCATCTGACCACACCTGGTTTTAAATCGGCTAAGCTATATATGATCATAAGGTCTTTTGGTTTACACTCTCTTTTAAGAATATTAGCCATATCCTCTATTTTCTTTTTATCTACAGCGTGAACCATAGAATAGCTTACATGCTTCCATCTACCTTCTGGTACGGATTGCCTTAAAACAACATGAGTTGAAAAACTCATTGAGGCAGCGCATTCACATATTGATTCTTCATTTCCATTGGGTTCCATTACTATCATTCCATTTTCCTTAAATCCAAGTTTTTCTCCATCTAAAGAAGCCCCTGGATCGGCTAAAACCCCTTTATCTAGTAATTCTTTTAATATGTATTCAAGCTCTTCCTCCTTTAAATTATACTTCTTTAAAACAAACTCATAAGGTTTCTCATTTATAGGAAGGCTTTTTACAGATAATGGAAGATCTTTATCAACGTTTAAATCTTTTAATAAAGGAACTCTTTCCCGCAATAAAGCGTATTTCCCAGCTTTGGATATACCGTTTATAATATCATACTTAACGCTTAATTTATACGTTCTTTTAGAAAGCAAAACAACATAGGATTTTGAATTAGACTCTCTAGTCATTCTTTCTGCTAAATTAATCAATTCTTCATTGCTAGCTCTTTTAGCTACTATCCAAACATTATAAATTGGGTGGTTTCTCAAATAGCTGTGAGTAACAAGAGGATCTTTCATAGCTATTTCGGCTAACTTTTTATAATTTTCTCCAGAATCAAATGCTATTAAAGCAGCTTCATTACCTTGTGCCCTAAAATTGTAGTAAAAACCTATTCTCTTTATTATGCCTTCTTTTTTTAAATTATTTATTCTTTCTAATAGATCTTCCAGCTTTAATCCTAATTTATTAGCTATATCGTCATAAGGCCTTGTATGTAAAGGAAAATCATATTGTAATTCCATTAATATTTCCTTATCTATTTGGTCCATATAATCACCCTAAATTAAATAATTTAAATTGTATTTATTTAATAACTGTTCATAATCCCCAGGATTATATAAACATGAAGGATCTTCGCTTAGCGGATCTCCAGAATATGCAAATGATCTGGCTCTGCTACCTCCGCATATATTTTTGAACTCACATATTCCACACTTCCCTTTTAGCTGAGAAGATCTCAATTTTTTGAAAAGTTCAGAATTCCTGTAAATATCTACTATACTTTTATTTTTTATGTTTCCCGCTGGATAAGGCAAAAATCCACTAGGATATACATAGCCATCATGAGATACAAATATTATTCCTTTACCATCCCTGGTTCCATGGGTTTCAGCCTTACTTTCTTGATTTGGTTCTCCCATTTTTTCTCTTAGCCTGCTCACAAGTTCATAATAAAGCTTTCCATGATTTATTGCTTTTTCATGATCAATACCATTTTTTTCTAAATATCTGTAAAGCCATGCTACCCTTCTAAATATTGGTCCTTCCGAAGTCCTTATTGTTATATTATATTTACTTGCCTCATATAAAAAAGATGAAACGTCTTCCCATTCATCCTTAGTTAAATCTTCTTCAAATTTACCTCTTCCAACAGGTATTAAATAAAAAACTTCCCATACCTTTACTTTCAATTTGTTTATTAACAAATCCACCATATCGGGAAGTCCTTCTACAGTTGATCTCATAACAGTAGTGTTTATTTGTACCTTTATTCCTTTTTCACTTATTTTCTTTACAACTTCAACTGATCTGTCCCATGTACCTAAGATTCCCCTAATTTTGTCGTGTGTTTCTCTATATGGAGAATCAATGCTTATAGATACGGAAGATACATTATATTTTAAAATCTTTTCTATAGCTTCATCATTTAATAAAGGAGTTACACTTGGAGATAACGCAACAGTTATCCCTTTATCTTTAGCATAACTTATTAGATCCCATATATCTTTTCTCATTAATGGGTCTCCACCAGATAAAACCAGTATGGGAGATGGTTTTCCAAACTCATATATTTGATCAATTAACTTTATACTTTCCTCATGACTTAATTCGTTAGGCAGAGGTTTTGTTATAGCTTCTGCTCTACAATGTTTACAAGCAAGCCCACAGGCCTTAGTCGTTTCCCAAAATATCAATATGGGCTTTTGATCCATAGGCCATTCTCTATGACTCATAGTTTACCCCATAACTTTTAATACTTTCTAAATAAATATTAAATTGTATATGTTTATATAGACACGTATAATTAGTTACATAGATTTCTGTCTCATTTTTATTATTTCATCTGATATCAATTTTAGAATTTTCCTTTTGTTCTCCTTTTTTAATATAACTACCCTCTTCGTTTGTTCGTACCACAATTTAGGATATTTCTTTTCTTCAACTATTGGATTTAATCCTAATTTCTTTGCTGCCATTACTATTTCTTCAATGCTAGGCTTTACTATGGCTTTATTTTTTGATATCTTCCTACCTTTATTTTTTGACAAGCTTGAATCTAGATAAGAAGGCCAAATAATGTATTTATTTTCTTTAGGCATGGAACATAACCTACTCTGCCTGTTGCATTAACTGCTTTTTTCTAATAGATAATAACTTTACTTCTTTTCTGAGCCAAAGTTCCATTAATGGGCATGTAGATGGTTCATAATATCCCCCTAACCCACACTCATCTATATGAGGACATGTCGTACAAGGAATATCCAAAATTGAAGATAAACTAATGTTTAGCAATTTGGATTCAATTGGCTTTTCTGTTATAAATAATCTATAAGTCCTTCTGCCATTAACGATTACTTGTTCCCTTTTAATTAAACCCTTCTTGGCCAATCTTAATACAAGCCTTGATCCTTCCCTACTATCTAATCCCATCATTTTCCATAGTTCGCTTTGCAAAACACCATCTTTATGATCTTTTATGGTTTCTAATGCAGCCTTTTCTACCTCATCCGAATTACGCGGCAATCTATCATGCACCTCAGTTATATTAGTCTAGTTTTTAGATACACTACTCAATAAATATAGGATGACTAAAAGATTTATATCTTTAGTATTTCGTGTATTAATAATGCATTAATTAATCTTTTAAAATTCTTTTTTATTAATATAACATAAAAATTTTATTAAAAACATTTTATTAAAAAGTTAAGTAATCTTCTTATAATTAAAACATTTTATTATCCCCTAGCTTAATTTGTAATATATGATTAAATGCAGAGGTGAGCATAAGTGGAAAATTCAGTAAAAGAGGCAAAAAAGATTTTAGATGAAACAATAGAGTTGGCAAAAAGAATATATGGAAAGAAATGGATGAGAGAATTAAATTCTATAGAAGATAGATTTGGTGGAGACCCTTATGATGTTTTAGAATTTCTAAGAAAAGAGGCTGAATCAAAGGGAATTAAAATAGAAAAAGCGCAAAATGAAAATAATGTAAAATAATTTTTCTTATATAATGTTAGTTTTTGAAAAAAATTATGGCATAGCAAATTGTTTAATTATTATATATAATATAAAAAAGTTGACATTAAAAAGGCTTTAAAAATGTAATTCTAGTATACCTTTACCTATTATATATGTTAAAGCATAAAATTTCATTATAAACTTATACATTGTTTCAATTATGTTAAAGCATAAAATATACCAGTATTACTCTTACTAAAAGGGCATTATAGTTAGATAGGGGAGGTATTATTGCCGGTTCCATCAAATAAAAAATTAGAATTACTAGGCAAACCTAAAAACATGATATTCAATTATATTTTGATAAGCGTTGAAAATAAAGGTTTAAGATTAAAGATAAATAGTAATGTTTATGATAGTAGATTCAATTTAATTGGTAAGATAACTGATATAATAGGTAATGTGAATAAACCTTATGCTGTTGTGAAACCAATAAAAGAAAAAATTAACTTTAATGATGTTTTCTTCGTTGAAACAAAGAAATATGGGAACCGGCATAATAAGAGGTGAAACTTATGGAAAGATGCCCTGTATGCGGATCAAGAGATTTGGTAACAACACCTGAAGGTAGGATTGTTTGTCAAAGATGCGGTACTGTAATAGATGAAAACATATTTATAGATAAACCCGAATGGAGATCTTATAATGAAAAAGGAATACAAAATACAAAAGGTGTTGAGAGAGCTTCTCAGGGAACGACTTATTTAAGACATGATAGAGGAGATGGAGTCATAACTTTTGTGCCACCAAAAGCTAGAAACCACATAAAATCACTAAATAATAGAAGAATAAGTATGAAACATGCTACATCGAGGCAAGAAATGCCAAGGATTGCATTATTTGTCTTAGCTAATAAGGTAAGCGATTATTTTAACTTGTCAATACATGCTAAGGAGACGTTAGGATATATTCTTCATAAATATGTTGAAAAAAATGGAAATTCCGTGGGAAAAGACAAGGAAGCTATAGTAGCTGCAGCCCTTGCAAAGGTTGTAGAAGTTTATAATTTAAACATATCACAATCAGAAATAGAAGAATTTATGGGAATAGATAACAATAAAATTTGGGAAGGGAAAAAGAAGCTTAATGATCTGGGTATATTACAAGAATTTAGGTATATAGAATCACAAAAGGCAAATTATATTGACAATAAAGAAAGAATGCTAACAAGGGTAGTAACTTATATAAACAGAATTGTTTCTACATTAAATTTAGATCAGCAAATTATTGAAGAATCTATAAGATTTGTCAATAATTCTATAATGTCTGGCAAAACATTATATGGTAAAAAGCCGGAAGCAATTGCAGCAGCAGCGGTTTATTTAACATCTAGACTTAATGGCTATGATATAAGTCAAAAAGAAATAGCAAATTCTGTATCGATTAAAGAGTCTACCGTTAGAAAACTTTACAAATTCCTCATAGGAAATATGGCAGTCATAGTGTATCTATAACTATATTATTACATTTTCTCCTTTTAAACTTAAAACGCTAGTATTACCTTTTGGTGTAAAAGTTGCAAATAATATTAATTATGGCTGCATCAATATTTATCGCATTAACAACGATTTCCATAATATTATATTATAATTCGAAAAAAATATTATTACAAAAAAGAAAAATTCCTAATAACATATTAAAAGATTTATATTTGAGCCTAATAGAATGGTATGTAAGAACATCTAAAGATAATTATTCTGACTATGCTCAACTATTGTTAGCAAACAAAGACAACATAAACATACTAAGACTTAGTAGAATTTTAAGGAACATTAAATATTGTCCAAAGGATTCAGAAAGCTTATCTTTATATCTTAGCAAATTAGGTCTTTATGAAGATGTAATAATGCTATCATCCAAAGGCTGCAGTATTTCATCTTCTGCACTCATGGAATCTAGGAATGCATTGATAGCCTTAGGAATAACAAAATGGGAGCAAGAGGCATCCAAAAAACTAGGTAAAGATTCAATTTTATCTAATAAAGTCGATTTAGTTTCAATATATTGCTCTAAAAACAAAATTCATGTGTTTATAAATGATAATGAGATAGAAATACCCCCTAAAGGATCTGAATGGAGAATTGGAGATCCAAGAGAAGGGCTTGAACTGCTATTATCATCAGCTAAACCTTCAAAGGTTATATACTGGGGCGATTGTGGAAAAAGCCTAGATGCATACAATAAGATTAATGCAAAGGATCTTTATTCAATAGCATTTCCTGACTCTGAAACATCTATAGTTTCAGCATATTATCATTTGCTTATTCCTTTTTCAACTACTCCAGCTAAGGCAATTTACTACATATCTCTTATATCTAAAAAAATTATTGATAGCTTAGGTATAGAATGGAAAAATATGCCGGAAGATGTTAAGAATGCAGAATATATTAAAGATATTCAAATACCAAAAATGGAAGAAAACTATTTTATAGTAACAGATAAGCCTAGACTTATATATCCTATTTGGAAGCCTTATACTTTAAAACAATTACCGTTAACCGGTAATTCATGGGATTATGCTGCGCGTGTCTCAATAGCTTCTTTAAGAGCAAGACATGGAGAAATAGCAAAAGCTACTGTAATAAAAAGAGGGAATGAACTTGATAAATCATTACCTTATTTAATAATAGGTAACATAACAGAGAACAAAGAATTGAATAGCAATGAACCTTATCAAATAGAACCGTGGGATCTAGATTGTGTGGAAAAAATTGATAAAATAAAGTTAGATTGTGTGGAAAATAATGAAGATTGCTTATTTATGCATGGCTTAACTATATGGGAAAAAGAAATGATAAACATAGGAGCAAATATACCATGTAAAAAAGAACACAAATTTAATGACCCAAGAGGAATCGAAATAAATGAAGAATTAAATATTAAAGCTAAAGAGAAAATTGCTGAAACTTTTATACACCAAGAAATTTCAAAAAAATTAAATATATTAGGCCCTTCAAAAACAAAAATTAAGGTATTATCTACATCGAATGAAATTAGAGATCCAATTAAAGCATCAGAATCAGCATTAAAATTACTTGGGAATGAAGGTAGAAAACTTATCATTACTCCTAATGATGCTTTAGCTAAAATAATTAGTAATATAATAGATGGGATATATATAAGTGACATTAACGATTCTAATGAATGGTTCATTAATAATAATATCGGTGTTATTTCATGGGAGAAAAACATAATGTTTCCTGAAATATCATCTATGGCTAATGATATAGTATTAATGTTTCCTGAAAGAATAATAAATAACGTCAATTATGATGGCAAAAACTATTACGACTTCTATACATATAGGACGTTAGAAATTGCATCAAAATATGGAGCTAAAACTGTATCTAGGGCTTTAGCATTATATGAAAACAAAGATTTTATTGACCTTATAGAACCTAAACAATATGTTAACATAAAGAAAGATGTAAATTATGATTATATTCTGGAGGAAGTGAATTCTTATTTTAATAAACTTTGGAAATCGAAGCCCAGACCTTACCAAGAAACCAGTATATCAACCTTTTTTAAAATGCTCAAAAACGGGAATCCCACCATAGAAATAGTTATTTTACCAACTGGTGCAGGAAAAAGTGCTATATTTCAAATAATTTCAAAAGCTCTGCAAGATTCAGGTTTAGGAGGATCAGCCCTAATTGTATCTCCATTAAAGGCTTTAATACATGATCAGGTCGAAAATGCTAAATCTAGGGGTTTTAAAACTCTATACATAGACTCTAGTGTACCTATATCAAAAAGAATTGATGCTATAAATTCTACAAAAGCCGGTTATTTGGACTTCTTATATATAACGCCCGAAAGATTTGGAACTGATATTATTGATGACATATTTGAAAAAAGTACTCCATCTTTAATTGTTTTAGATGAAGCTCATACTCTTTCTAAATGGGGTTTCAGTTTTAGGCCTAGTTATCTTTATATGGCCTCTAAATTGCAAAAAATTAGAAATAATGGATATCCACCTATTATAGCATTAACTGCTACAGCCCCAAGAGATGTAATAAATGATATATTGGAAAGCTTAGGATATGATCATAATGATGCAGAAATACATTATATCTCGTTGAAAACAGAAGAAACATTAAATATAGAGTATAGCGGGAAGCCAAAAGTTTTAATTGCACCAACAATAAGAGACGAATTGAAATTTGATGTAATACCCGTTCCAGAAAAAGGAGAGGATAGGGTTAAAATTTTAGCAAGCAATGCAAAGAGCTTAATAGAATTTGCAAACAGTTTCAATGAACCATGGTTGGGTTTAATTTTTGCTCCATATGTAGAAAGCAAGAATGCATGGTGGTTCAATGCTGAAAACCTATCAAAATGGTTATCTGATGAACTTAATCTAGATATTTTATTTTATCATGGTAAATTAAATGAGAAGAAGAGAAGAGAAATAGAAAAGATCCTATCGGAATCATCAAAAACATTTAGCGGACCCAAAATTTCAGTAGTTACAAAGGCCTTTGGTATGGGAATAGACATACCTAACATAAGATGGATAATACATAGCATGCCTAGCGAAAGCGTTGAGGATTTTTATCAAGAATCGGGTAGAGCAGGAAGGGATGGAAAAGAGGCCAGAATCGTTGTCCTTTACAATCCTAATGATATAATAAGAAGAAAGTCTCTAGCTGAAAAATCAGCTATAAGAGCAAGTGGAGTTCTTAAAGTATATAATAAAATTTTGGCATACAGGTCTTTATTAGCTGAGAAAGCAAGTAAAGTAGAAATAATACCTATACCGTTAGATGTACTAACAGATGATGAGTGGGCTGCTGTAAGGTATTTAGATGTATTAAGAAACTCTGGAATACTAGATTATTCTTTAGTTAGAGGGCCGTTAAAAGCATATGAAGCTAATAAAAAAGATATAGAATTAATTTACGGATGGTGTGTTCCCATAGAAAAAGGCTATTGTTTAACAAAGGGAGGGCTAGAAAAAATAAACAATGAACTTAAACCTATAGATATTATGACAACCCTATGTGAAGTTACTAATAGTAAATATGAAGCATTAATTACGTTTGGCAAAGAAAGAAAAATATCAAAGGATTACTGCGAAAAATCAATAACAACTGATTACAACAAAAACTTAATAGCATTAATAACATTATCACCTGGAGAAAAGAGACAAGCTAAATTTTTGGACCAAGAGGTATTTAATGAAGTACTTAGATTTTCAAATAGAGAAATAGAAAAAATTGAAGAAATGCAAAAAATCATAGAAGAGGCTATTGCAATAAGATCAAGAAACGGCCCTAATAGCGTAGATCCATTAATCAAAAAAAGGGTTGATGAATATTTAAATAAAGAGGCACAAAAGCTTGACTACAAAAAAATTAAAGATTTAGGCAATATTATTGAATGTAATCCTTTAAAAGATTGTGCAAACAGAATAGCTCAAACTATAATTGACATGGAGAAAACTTTTGGCGAAAAAAATGTAACCATTGCTATTAATTCCTATGACTCTTTAGAATCAATTGAAAAGGAATATAGGAAAATGACAGGCATAACTCCAAGGTTTTCTAACCAGGCATATAAAAAGATATTAGCTTACATTAATAAGGGAAAAGAAGAAAAATTGATGGATTTTGGATACTTGGTTATCATAGCCAAAAAGAATAGTAGAAATGAAACTATGATAGATTTCCTCAGCAAATACAAATATGCAGCCTCTTATTTTTATAAGTTTTAATAAAGTTAAGGTAAGTATTACTATGCATTAGCCTCTAAGTTTATATTTTGTATAGTTAAATAGTGAAGGTGGTTTAGATGTCACTTCAGGCTTTACAGCAGGTGTTTGGATCAATTATAGCTCACATACCAGGCGTATCAGTAAATGGTGTTAGCTATTACATAGCTTTCGCTGGAATAGCTATACTGTTAACATTTGTGGTTGCAGGAGTAATAATAATGCTAGCTAAGGCGTTCAAAGCTACGTGGAATTTGACGCCATCAGGATTTTTGAAATTATTGTTAGCATTAGGAGTAGTGTTAATAATTATCGGTATTGTTGTTCCATAACAACTTTAGATTTTTCTTCTAGCAAAACGCGTTTTCTTTTAAGTATCTTTAACCTAACAAAGTCTTCCCTCATACGCTCATCTAAGACTGATGCTATGTACTTTATAGTTTTAATATAGCTTGGCAGTATAACATAATCTAAAGCGTTTATTAGCCTTTGAGTTTCCTTGAGTTCATCTATTAGTCTTAATATCGTTTCTTCGTACATGGCTAAATTAAGTATCGATGGAAGTAAGTTTTTCAGCATTATATAAGATATTGTTAAATCTGGCGAACTTCCAGGAGGAAGGGAGGGGATTGCTAAAGTTTCCATTTTAGGTGTGAAAGTAGGTGTTCTAACTGAATATAAAACTCTCATACCTGTTTTCAAGACAAAGCTTTCTGGTACTGAAGACGAATACAGATTTACTTTAGCTATTCCTTCATTTACCAGACCTCTATAATAAGTTGTGAATAAATCTACAGTATTTTTAAAAACTTCATTTTGATATTTATTATAATCTTCTGCAGTACTTCTAATGTAATGCAGTAACACTTCTCTTTTTTCATCCATAACTTTTCTAACTCTTTTTATCATTGCATAATCTCTTTTTAATCTTATTAAGTTTATTTTTGTTGGTAAAGTTCTGCGTGGATCTACACTCAATTCTAAGCTCCCCGTAATTTAATACAGCAAATATATTTAAGTTTTTAAAATTGTTATATTATTATAAAATAATATTGTTTAAAAAACTATTAATCTTTTTATTAAAACATAAAAAATGAGGAATTATGAAACTAGAGATAGGACAAGGAAAGAATCAAATAATAGTAACACCAGAAAGCGAGGAAGATTTATGGAATTTAATGCTTATACTAAGGAAAGGAGATTATATATATACAAGAGTATTAAGAGACGTTTCAACAAAAAACTCTAAAAGTAAAGAAAGAAAACCTATCGACATAAAATTAAGAATAGAGAATACCGAATTTCAACCTTTAACTGGTAAACTAAGAATTTTTGGAGTTATAGAAGAAGGACCGGAGAGATTTGGAGTTAAAGGGAGGCACCAATCTGCATATATTTCTTTAGGTCAACAAATAATATTGGAAAGGGAAGAAGAGTGGGATGAAAAAACTATAAACAAATTAAAGTCAAGCGGTCCAAAAGGTAGGGGGTTAATAGTTGCAATTGATTATGATGAATATGCTATTTCTCTTATAACATCTCTTGGTGTCTACAATATAGAAAGCAATAGCATATACATAAGCGGAAAAGATGATCCAAATAGAGAAAATGAAATAGATTCATTGATTAACGATTTAGCTAACAGAATTATAAATTATTTATCTAAAGAAAAAGCAAATGTTTTAATTATAGCTGGTCCTGGAAAATTAAAAGATGAACTATCGGAAAAGATAAAAAGTATGACAAATATAAAAATAATAATAGATAACGTTTCTAATGGAGGAATAGCCGGTATTAATGAGGTTTTAAGAAGGAAATCTATTATAGATGTTTTAAAAGAATTTTCATCAATAAAGTCGCAAGAAATTCTTGATGAGTTTATGATGTATGCATCAGAGGACAGAGATATGATTGCATATACTTTAAATGAAGTCTATAATGCTGCAAAATTAGGCGCTATCGATAAGGTTGTAATTCTAGATAAACTTATTTATAGCATAGACGATAATGAAAGGTTAATAGCTGAAAAAATTATTGAATATGCAGAAAAAACTAGAGCTGAAGTTATTATAGTAACAGAGGACTCTATTGTTTATCCTATGTTATCTAACTTTGGAGGAGTTATAGCAATATTAAGATATAAAATTCCAAAGGATAGTTTAAAAAATTATAGTAATTAACTGTTAATTGTGTTTATAATAAAATCAAGAGTATTCTTATTAGATGTTGCGATTACATTGCCAATTACACTAACGTTGTTTGCATTAACATCAGAATCTTTTCCTTCAGAATTTACAACAAATCCTTTACACTCTCTTATAAACCCTATTGCAGCTGCTACATCAACGTTTCTTAACTTGCCTCTCAAATCAATAAAAGCATATGATCTACCCATACCTGTATATATTAATTCTAAAGCAGAACTTCCTAAACTTCTTATTTTTAAACCTGGTTTTCTTTTTAAAACATTAGCTAGCTTTAAAGCCTCTTCTTCTCTTTCTAAATAAGCGAATAAGATTTTTGATTCTTCTTTATTATTAATTTCAACTCTATTATTTCCCTCAAAACAGCCATTACCTTTAGAATAGGAGAAAGGTTCACCATTAAAATAAACAGGATATACAACTCCCGCTATTGAATTGCTTATGTTATCCTTATTTGGAGGTATTACAGCCAATGAAACTGAACTCCAAGGTATGCAATTTTCATAATTAATACTTCCATCTAACGGATCCAAAACAAATGTATATTTACCATTACCTATTACATTAGATTCTTCAGTAACAATTTTATAATCTATATTATAACTATTCAATGCCTCTGCAATAATTTTTTCTGATTCTAAATCTGCTTTTATAGTTTCCCCTCTAATTAATTTAATTTCATCTTTGTTACAAAAATTTTTTCTTAAATACTTAACTGACTGATATGCAACATCTATTATTAATTTTCTTAATTCTTCATTGTCATACATTTTTACTCCCATTTTTAAGAATGCTTTTCAATTTAAATTTTATTCTGCAAAATATGAGTTCGCATTTTTTCCTCCAAAAAATCTTTTATACATATAAATGTTTAATGCTGTGATTACACTATAAGATATAAATGGAACTGAAATTAATGAAACATCCATAAAAGGAGACGCTATAAAAGTCCCAATTGATGAGAATCCTAATCTTGAACCTTGATTAATACCTGATATCCTTCCCCTTTCTTCTGGTGGTACCATAGATAGCATGGCAGATTGTTGTATTGGTATCGCAATTACTCTTAATGCAGGAAAAACAATATATATTCCTATTGATACTGGAAATACTCTAACAAAAGGAAATGCCAACATTAATGGTATAGTTAAACCTCTTGTTATATATATACTTTTTAAAAATCCTATTGTCTTATCTATTTTTGGGGCTAGAAGCATAGAGAAAGTAGCTAATAAAGAAGCTATTGTTGTATAAATACCCATATGAGATCTAGTAACATCATACAATGAAATAAATATTGGTATCAGGAATGGAACTATTATGCCATTAGATAAACCATTTAATAATCCCGTTATAGAAAATTTCAAAGTCACATTACTTGATTTCATTTTAATTGATTTTGCTCTAATGTGTTGACTTTTTATCAAATATACAAAAATTAATGGTATTATACTAAATAATAGAGCTATTTCAAGCTCAAGTCTATATGAAAAAATTCCACCTATTAGAGTTCCTCCAGCTGCAGCAATATTTGCAAAAAATGAAAATATTGAAATTAAAGTAGTCCTATTTTTTCTTGAAGTAAAATCTGCAATCAAAGCATTTTGTACGGGAGCTGTTGAGCCGCCAATACCACCACCCGCCATAGCTCCAGTATTGCTTATTCCTCCAAGAATTGCAGAAATTGCTGCCGTAACTAGATTTATTTTTATTAATAAAACAAATATTGATATTACTAATAACACTGAGGACAAGAATAAGCTGTGCCTTCTTCCCATTAAATCTGCCAAATATCCAAACACGATTGAAAATAATGCTGTAGCTAAACCTGCAGAAGCATATATTATACCTAAAGTTAACAAACTTAAATGAAGATATTTTAATGCGATATACGGATAAACTATTGATACAATACCTGCAGAAACACTTCTCATAACTCTAATAGTACCTAAATAAGTAAGCGAATTTCTATAGTCATTTTTTGAGACAACATTATTTGACATTTTTTCACCGAGTATATTTATTGGGAATATGTATAAATATTTTATATTATATATGGTAAACCTTTTTCACATATTATCGAATCTTTGTTTGTTATTTTTCCAAAGCTGTCTAAAAGACCATAATAATAAGCAACAGTAGAAGACATGGCAGCAGAGCCATTTTTATTTTTAATTAATATCATCTTTTTATAATTGTTTTCATCTTTTTCTGGATAATCTGAAATGCATGCAGAAGAAATTTTTACAGTATCATAGAATCTATCGATTTTAATTGCTATTACATTAAAAGTTCCAATAAAAGCTCCGACATCTTTAATATACTTATTAACTTGATATAAAATTTTATCTATATTTTCTGTGCCTTTATCAAACTTAGATACAAGGAAACCTAGTATTTCACTGTCAGTATAAAGCTTTGGATTTAAATTAACATCCTTAGATATTATATTTTTATCTACAATACCATTATGAGCTAAAGCAATTAGGCCTGTAGAGGTATGAATTAAATAAGGATGAGAATCTATAAACCCTCTAACAGGTTGACCTTCAGCAGCTAACCTGGAATGAAAAATAGCATAGTATTTTGAGTTGTCACTTAAGTTTAATAACGCTTTATCTTTAAATATCGGAGTGCTGGTTTTATAATACAATGAAATATCTGGATTTACAATAAAATATCCCCATCCAGTATCATGCTTTCTACCCCCATTAAAAATATCGTAATTTGATGCCTCAACTAGCGACTTATATAGGCTTTCTATCATGCTTTTATTTGAGTTAGAAACAAAAAGCCTGCACATACTACTCCTCCCATTTTCCTATCTTAAGTGCTAAAAATAAGTATATTAAAGTTTCAAGCAACAATATTAACAATAACGAATAGCTCATACTACCTTTAATCATATACTTTTGCAATAAAATTGATGCAGGAGTTGCAGGAGATATCATAAGAGGTAATAATGCGTATTTTGGTAAATATGTATATGGGTAATATAGGGGAGGTAGCATAGTTAATATAACGGATAAAAAGGATCCAACCCCCCAAGAGTTTCTCATATGCGACACCCTACTACCTGTCATATAAGCTAAGCTTGTTGCTGCAATCATAACAATTATTGATGTTAATATTATTAATCCTAAAAAAAGTAAATTAAATAAATTGTAGACAAATCCCAAGACTATATATAAAAGCAGTCCTGGTAACGAATACAATAAATTTCCAAACCCCATACCAAGAAGGTATTCTATTGGGGTTACATCTGCCGCTATTAAAAGCTCTTGCAATTTTAATTCTAATTTAAAAAATGATGTATCTCCTATAGCAGTTAGGGCATTTCCAGTAATAATAGAAATTATACCTCCCAGTATTGCATATTGAACTAAATGTCCCTTACTGACGATATATAGAAAGAATAAAAGGGAAAGAGGTAATGCTAAATATGACAAAACGTAATAAAATCCCCTTTTTATGGATGAATAACCATAAAACCAAATAAATGCCAAAACAAACCTCCAGTTAAATTTAACTTTCTTCAATGTTAACACCACTTAAAATTAAAACGTCTTCTAAGCTTACTGGTTTAACTGAAATTTTGACTCCACCGTTTATGCTGGATTTGCTTATTAATTCTTTTGCTTCATCTGGGGTCACATAAGAAATTTTTAAACCTCCTATACTTATTTCTCCTATACCTTCAATCCTAACTTTTCCTTTTAAAGGTTCAAGTAATTCATTTAAGCTACCAATTTTTAATGCTTTTCCTTTATCTATTATAGCTATTTGATCACAAAGAGCTTGAGCTTCTTCCATATAATGTGTTGTTAATATGACGTTTCCTTTAAGTTGTCTTATAGCACCCCATACCTCTAGCCTCGATATAGGATCTAATCCTACTGTAGGTTCATCTAAAAATATAACTTCAGCCTGTGAAGCCAATGCCATTGCAACAAAGATCTTTCTTTTCATTCCCCCTGATAATTCATCAGTCGGAGTTTCCATAAAATCTCCTAGCCCTATTTCTTTTAAAGCTATTTCAGCCAAATTAAATGATTCCTTTATTGAAAAACCTCTCGCAGTTAAATACATAACCAAGTGCTCCAAAGGTGACGAAATTCCAGCCGGTTTGACTTCTTGCGGAATACTGCAAATGATCTTTCTTAGCTTGTGTCTATCGTTAATAACATCATAACCCAAAATCATTGCCTTTCCTGATGTCTGCCTTAATTGAGTTGAAAGGATTTTAACAAGTGTTGTCTTTCCTGCTCCATTTCTGCCTATAATACAAGATATTCTAGAATTTAAGGTTAAATCAAGTTCGTTTAATGCTTTTATACCATTACTATAGATTTTAGTTAGCTTTTCTGTCTCTATTATATTACTCAACGTGTCCCCCAATCAATATTTATTCTGACAATATATATTTTTTAAGCAATATTAAATAAGTTTTTTACCATTAAGTTGCAAAAATATAAAGCGTGCGGGGAGGGTTGAAGGGCTCGCCACCCTTTAATTCCGAAGGCGCAATGCGGGACCAGTAATCTTGTTAAGTTACCAGACATGATAGGAGGTCCCCACAGCAAGATGAACTCCGCGCCGTGGAGTTTGCATAGGTTGGGGATCTGTCGGAGGACAGATACCTACAACCATAATCGGGAGAACCTGGCCAGGCCCGGAAGGGAGCAACCTGTGCCCGAATGCAAGCGTTCACGGTTTGCGGAGAAGATTTGCTATGGGGAGTAAAACCCCTATCATATCTGGTAACTTAACAAGAAGCCGCACATGCTAAATTTTAATTAATAATTATTTTATATTAAAAGTTATATTTAAAGCGAAAATAATCATTATTGCAAAATATTTAAATTTGAATTTATTAGCTATATATTTGAAAAACATAATTAGGCGAATAATTTTGCAGACAAACAAGAGATATTTATATATTGTATCTTTCATAACATCTTTTGCTGCAATATTAACTCCGTTGGATAGCACTATTGTTAGCGTTTCATTACCAGTTATTTCGAAAGACCTAAATATGAGTTATGTCGAAACGATTTGGGTTCCCTTGGGATATCTATTAGCTTTAACTGTTTTATTATTACCCCTAGGAAGGGTTTCCGATATAAAAGGAAGAAAAACTTTATTCACGAACGGATATTTAATTTTTACTATAGGAACTATAATGAGTGGTTTATCATTTAATGGTATAGAGCTCGATTTTTGGAGAATAATACAAGGAATAGGGGCAGCATTTATATTATCTGTTGGTGGAGCAATAATAACTGAAACTTATCCTGCTAACATGAGAGGAAGAGCATTTGGTATATGGTCTTTTTCAGTTTACTTAGGTACTACTGTAGGTCCTGTTATTGGTGGACTAATAGTTAGCATAACAACGTGGAGATACATATTTTTTATTACAGTTCCAATATCTTTAATCGGTTATATTTTATCAATAATTTATCTAAAAGAATCCAAAATAAGATCAAATGCTAAAATTGACTATAAAGGATCAATATTATTGATACTAGGATTGCTTAGCATCGTCTATGGCATAACATACGGTTCCTTTATTGGGTGGAACTCCATTTCTATATTAATATCATTAATAGGACTGATACTTTTTAGTTTATTTATTGTTTATGAAAACCGAAATAAGGAAACAGCAATATTAGATGTTGGATTATTGAAAAATAATATTATGTTCACTGCAGGCAATTTAGCAGCATTATTAAATTATACCGGCTATTTCTACTTATCTTTCTTCATGTCTTTTTACATGCAAAGAATACTAAACTTTTCACCTTTTTTAACGAGCTTACCTTTAATATCATTATCTATATCTATGGTAATAGTTTCTCCTATAAGCGGTTGGCTATCAGACAAAATCGGATCAAGGTTATTGGCTACACTTGGAATGATACTAATTATGATTGGCTTGTTACTTTTAATACCATTAGGAACTAAGGCAAGCCTTATAGATATATCATTGAGAATGATTACTATAGGAATAGGCATGGGTCTTTTCTCATCTCCAAATACAAATGCAGTAATGGGATCAGTAAGTAAAGATAAACTAGGAGTCGCCTCAGGAACATTAAATATGATGAGATTCTTAGGACAATCTCTAAGCCTTACTGTTGCAAGCTTAATATTGTCTTCTTTTATATCACACAGCGTTCTATCTTCAATATTTACTGGATTAGAAACATCGAACTTTGAAATATCATCAGAATTGTTTTTAATAGGACTTAAGAGACTTTATTTAATATCATCTATAATTATAGGCATTGGTGCTATTCTTTCAGCATTAAGGAACAAAAAAGTATTTAAATAAAATGCTTATATTTATAAAACCCTCTTTGTAAAATGTAACTTGAGGGCCGGTAGCTCAGACTGGAAGAGCGCTCGGTTGGCATCCGAGAGGCCCCGGGTTCAAATCCCGGCCGGTCCATTTGACCGGTCTGGCTTTTAGTATTTTTCCATAATAAATTTCTAAAAAAATATAAGCAAACACTATTATTATAACTATAAGGGGATCATATGTCAATAAATAGCAATGTGAAAGCCTGGATTTTATCTGTGGGAAATGAACTATTAATAGGTAGAATAGTTAATACAAATGCATCTTGGATAGCTAAGCGGCTTACTTTTTTAGGAGTTACGGTAACTAGAATAATTACAGTACCAGATATAATAGATGATATTGTAGAAGAAATAGATAGAGGTTTGAAATATTCAAATATCATTATAACAACCGGTGGACTAGGTCCAACCTACGATGACAAAACTCTTGAGGCAGTTGCTAAAGCTGTTAAAAGAAAGCTGGTCCTAAATAAAGATGCATTAAAAATGATATCAGCAAAATTTTCAAAAGGTAATTTGCCTATGACAAAAGAAAGAGAAAAAATGGCGTATTTGCCTGAGGGCGCAATACCATTGAAAAACTCTGTAGGCACTGCACCAGGTTCATTCCTAGAATTAGATGGGAAAATTTTAATTTCTCTACCAGGAGTGCCTAAGGAGATGGAAGCCATATTCGAAGAAGAATTAATTGAAAAAATCAAAAAGATAACTCCGCCTATATCTGTTGTTGAGTGTGGATTTAAAGTTGAGGGCGTACCTGAGTCCTCAATAGCTCCAATATTAGAGCAAATAGATAAAAAATTTTCAAACTTATATATAAAAAGCCATCCCAAAGGAATAGAAGTGGGTGGCCCTATATTAGAAATAAAGGTACTTGCATCAGATAAAGAGGAAAATAAAGCAAGAGAAAAGGCGGAGAGTGCTTTAAAAATTGCAAAAGAACAAGCAGAGAAACTTAAAGGAAAAATATCTGAGGAGTATTGTTAATCAGCAAATAATATTGACTTTTGTTATAGCACTCTTTGGGGTATCGCTAATTATTTTAAACAGATATTATGATAATAAAGCATTATTTTGGTTGGGAGTTTCTACGATGATAGCTTCCCCATATATATCATTTTACATAATTTATAAAATTTATAAAAATAAAATCTGAGCCAAATATTAACTTTAATTTTTAACTCTCCTTAATATAAATAAAAAGGGTAATAAATATGTCAGAGCAGATAAAATCAAGCAAAAGACCACCAAATTTAGAAGTTTCAGGTGATGAAGAACTAATAAGAAAAGTTGAAGATGCATTAAAAGAGGTCTATGACCCAGAAATTCCAGTTAACGTGTATGATTTAGGTTTAGTTTATCAAATAGAAGCAAAATATGTTGATAACAGGCCAAAGATAACCATTGTTATGACTTTAACAGCAATAGGCTGCCCAGTTACAGGTTCTATACTAGCATATGTTGAAGAGGCTATAAAGGACAGAATACCAGATGTTGATGATAATGTAGACATAGAGGTAACTTTTGAGCCTCCATGGAATCCTGATATGGTAAGCGAAGAAGGTAGAGAATTATTAAAAGAAGTATATGGATATGATGTTGTTGAAGAATGGAAGAAAAATACTCAATATGCTCAACAAGCTAACCAATCATAGTTGTTTTAATTATAAAAAGTAAAATAAACTATACATATAAAATTTTTTGACAATAAAAATTATTGGGGCAAAGAATGTCTATTAAAAACAATTGGATTATTGGAATAGATGAGGCAGGTAGGGGTAGTCTTGTTGGAGAATTAATAGTAGGATCTTATGCTATAATGGAAAATAATTTGAATTTCCTTAAAGAGATTGGTGTTAAAGATAGTAAAATGTTAACTCCAAATCAAAGAGAGTTTCTTTATGAAATTTTAATAAAGAATGGAAAATTTTCTGTTATACCTATAAAACCTGTTGATTTAGACAAAAGCAACATAAACATTTTGGAGGAAAAGGCTGCTTTACAAAACATCTTAAATTTAAAAAAACAGATTGGAAATTTAAGCAATATAAGTTCAATAATAATAGATAAATTCGGGAACTTAAGGATATTACACGTAAAATTAAAACAATTAGGATTTAAGGGGAATTTAATTGTTGAACCAAAGGCAGATGTTAACTACTTAGTTGTTTCTGCAGCAAGCATAATAGCAAAGGTAATTAGAGATAAAAGATTAGAGATTCTAAGAAAAATGTATGGAGTTAAAGGAAGCGGGTATCCTTCAGATCAAGAAACAGTTAATTATGTTCTTTCAGAATTGAAAAAAGGAAAGAAACCAGAATATATAAGGTACTCATGGGAAACGCTAAAAGGCACTGAATTCTATATTAAGAAAAGTAAAAGAACTTCAAAATCTCTGCAGGAATTTATGAAATAGAGGTGGATAAAACGAGCAAACAATCTATAGGCAATAGACCATTTGAAGCGCTTCTTAAATTTATGGATAACTACGGTTATTCAAAAATAGGCTCAAGGGAATGGCTAGAACTTGATAGATTAACAAAAATTGGTTTTCAATACCTTGCCACAGAAACCCTGGTTAGGGAATATTCATTTATAGAGGATGAAAGCTATCATGGAAAAGAAGTTTTTTCTCAAGAATGGAAAGGCACTAAAAAAATTGTTCTCTATTCAAATGGTCAAGAAAAGGCCGATGTAATTATAAGCAGAAAGGTTAATCCAAACATGAAGTCATTATCATGGAGGTCTCTTCTCGACTTTTTACCTCAACCTCCATTGCCATTATTTGTAATAGACCTGAGTATGAAGTTCATACATACACCAGAAGAATTGGCTAAGTTAAGACTTCAAATAGGTATAAGTTTATCGGTTTTAAGAGAATATTTATGGGATTCTCATCTGGCTATTACAGGAACTGATGAAGAAACAAGCAAGTGGATTTTAGAGGTTTTAGGTTATAACAAGGTATCAATATCAAACGCAAGGCCAAGTGAAATATTATGGGGATTCGATGCAGATAAGGTAATAATACTTAGACCTGATGCACCTAATGCATTAAAACCAGAAGATGTTTTAACTGCCGATGCTTTTCTTATAGGAGGAATTGTTGATAAAATTCCTAGACCTGGAATGAGCCGCATGCTCGATAGTCTAGTTCCTTGGGGAATTCCTAGAAGACTTGAATTAAAAGGTTCTGTTATTGGTGTACCTGAAAGAATTAACAGGATAATAGAAATTTTATTAAAATCAAGGTATTTATATAATGGTGATATAACCAAAGCAATAATTTCTACAATGACCAAAAAAGATAGGGTATCAAGGGCTTACAGAGAGATAATTAAGGATGCTAAAGATGAAGGTGGAGTCAAGTTTGTAACAAAAGAAGACTTTAATAAACTAAAAAGTTGGTTACCGCTGAATTACGATGAGTATTTAGAAGCTGCTAGAAGGGCTCACGTAGAAATTAGAGATTAATTCTTATTATTAATAAAAACTTTCATATATAAATTTTTAATTATGAATTCAATATTATATAGGGAATTAAATTGAGAAGTGTTGACTTAAATGAATTTAAGGTTTCTATAATAGGTTCCGATAGCCTCGGAGTCAGATCTTTAGCTACTTTTGTCAACGTTTGCGAAAAAAATATAGGAATAGATCTAGGTGCATCTTTGGCACCAAGAAGATTTGGCCTCCCACCTCATGAAATAGAAATAAAAAAATTAAATGAAACGCTAAAGCAAATAGAAGATCATATTAAAATATCAGATATTATAATAATTACTCATTATCATTACGATCATTATATTAGAGACAAACCCTATCTCTATTATGGAAAAAGATTATTTATAAAAGATCCAAACAAAAATATTAATAGAAGCCAATCGTTTAGAGCTAAAATTTTCCTAAAAGAAAATAAAGTAGAAGAAAATGCAGAAATTAACATAGCTGATGGGAATTCATACAATATTGATAATGTTGTACTAGAATTTTCAAAGGCATTGTGGCATGGTGAAGAGAAAACAAAAGTCGGAAAGCTTGTTATGTTAAGAATTATTTGCAACAATAAATCTATAATCTACGGAAGTGATATTCAAGGTCCTGGTAATGAAGAGGCTTTGGAAAAGTTAATTGAATGGAAGGGAGCTGAATTATTAATATTAAGTGGCCCTCCAACATATTTTGCTGGATATAAAGTTTCCCAAAAGTCTGTAGAGAAAGGGTTGGATAACTTGAAAAAAGTTATAGAAAATAAAGTTGCAAATAAAATTGTTGTAGATCACCATATACTGAGAGATATTAATTATAAAGAAATATTAAAAGATCACTATAGGCTTGCTAAAGAAAATGGCGTTTCATTATTAACAGCTGCTGAATTTATGGGATATGAGATACAGCAATTGGAAGCAAGGAGGAAAGAACTTTGGGGAAAATAGATATATTATTCTTGGAAAGTTCATTAGAAATTGCTCCCAAAGAAATTAGCAAAAAATTTTATAAAAAAATTAAAAGAGATGATATAATTTTAGATATAAGCCTACATTACAAAAGCATGGTAAAATTAAAAGATTTTTTAAAAAGGGGAAGGCCAGATATAATACATCATTCCTTATTAAATATTTTAGAAAAGCCCTTTGTATTAAATGGGTATGTAGATGTTTACATGCATGTCTACGATAACAGGGTCTTCAAATTTAACAATAAAATAAGGATACCTAAAAATTACGATAGATTTAAGGGGTTGATGGCACAACTCTTAAAGTATAACAGTGTACCTCCTGATTCTGAAGACCCATTAATTTTTTTAGAGTCAAAGAGCTTAGAAGAATTTATTAAGAACAGAAAAATTTTGTTACTAAGTGAAGATGGAGAAGATTTCAGCATAAATGAGCTAATAAACTTTGCTTTAAAAGAAGGTTTAACAATAGGTATAGGCGCATTTGCTCATGGAGACTTCAGAGAAAATATTAGCAAAGCTGCTTATAAAAAGGTTAGATTATATAATGGATTAAAATTAAAAACATGGGATGTAACATGTTTAATATCATCAAAATTAATGGAAATGGTGAATTTTTAAAGAAAATAAATTAACCTAAGAACAAATATTAATACGGGGACGCAATATGGCTAAGCTTTTCGGAACTGATGGTGTTAGAGGCATAATTGGCGATCTAATCACGCCAGAGTTTTCACTAAAAATGGGCCACGCTATTGGTGCATATTTTGGAAAAGGTTCAAGATTACTTATAGGTAGAGATGTTAGGCTTGGAGGGGATATGATATTAAGATCATTAACCTCTGGTCTGTTAGCAGAGGGTATAAAAGTATATGATGCAGGTCTTTTACCTACACCGGCATTGCAATTTGGTATAAAATCTCTTGGCTTTGATGGTGGAGTAATGATTACTGCAAGTCACAACCCACCAGAGTATAACGGAATAAAGGTTATTTCAGCAGATGGTATAGAAATCCCTCATGAAAACGAGGATATAATAGAAAACTATTACTTTAATAATTATTTATCTAAAATGGAATGGAGATCATATGATAATGAAGTTAAAACAAAAGAAAATATTATTGATATTTACATAGATGCTGTATTAAGCCAAGTCGATGCAGAAAAAATCGCTAAAAAAGGCTTTAAAGTTGTCGTCGATTGTGCAAATAGCGTAGGTTCACTAACCGCTCCTTTATTATTAAGAAAGCTAGGAGTTAAGGCATATACAGTAAATTGTAATTTAGATCCATATTTTCCCGGAAGAAACCCGGAACCTAATGCCGATACCTTAAAAAATACTATGAGCTATATAACTTTAGTCGGAGCCGATGCCGGTTTCGCGCATGATGGCGATGCCGATAGAGCGATGATAATGGATAACAATGGAAGAATTCAATGGGGGGATAGAACAGGTGCATTGCTGACCGAATTTTCAACAAAAATATGGAGAAACTATAACAAAAAAACATATACATCTATTTCTAGCAGCAATTTAGTTGAAGAATATTTGAGGCCAAAGGGAATTGAAGTAAATTGGACACCTGTTGGAAGCGTCACAATCGCAAGAGAAATAACTAAAAGAAAAGATGCAATAAGCGGGTTTGAAGACAACGGAGGATATATGCATGTACCCCACCACATTGTTAGAGATGGAGCAATGACGATTGCTTTAACTCTATACATGCTATCAGAAAATAATGAAAGCTTAGCAAGCCTTTACGATAAACTACCTCAATATTATCCTATTAAGACTAAAATAGTTGTAAACAAAGAGCAGGCTTTATGCGGAGTCGAGGCTGTCAAAGAAAAATATTCATCTTATAAAATTTTAACAATTGATGGAGTAAAAGTTTTTGGTGATGATTTTTGGCTATTAGTAAGACCAAGCGGTACAGAACCTTTACTTAGAATATTTGGTGAAGCAAAAAGTCCAAAGAAAATAGAAGAAATAGTTAATGAAACTATAAGGCATATAAAAGAAAAGTGCATAAGGTGAAATAAATGAGATATTATTTTTTTGAGTTATTAGCATGCCCAGAATGTAAAAGCGATAATTTGGAACTTTACGAACTTGATGTAAAAGAAGATAAAGTCAATTTAGATGCGGAGAGGATAAAGTGCAAAGAAAAATGTTCGTATCAAAGAAAGCCTGCAGGTGAAGTATCATTAGATGTTTGTAAAAAGTGCATAAATCTTGATGTAATAGACGGCGTAATTATATGCAAGAACTGTGGAAGATGGTATCCGATTATAGATGGAATACCGAGAATGCTGAACGATAAATATAGAAAATACCATGAAGACGTTGAATTCTTAAAGAAATATTTAAATAAGATCCCTTCTGATATTAAAAGTCTAATGAAAATACCGAATATAAATGAAAAATAAAAGCTTTTGTAAAAATATAGAATAATTGGTGATGTAAATGCCAGGCTTTAGCACATGGCTAACAATAGGATTTATAATAATAATGATAGGATTTATAATAATATTTGTTGGAGCAATATATTCATCAAGTCAACAAAGCAATCAAAAAACTGAAGTAGGTGGTGTAATAATGATAGGCCCGATTCCAATTATTTTTGGAAATTCTTGGAAAGCTGCAACAATTGCAATAGCTTTAGCTATTGTACTTATGATAATAGCTATAGCTTTCATGTTAGTTGGAAAAGGGATTATTTTAAAATAATTTATTATCAGTTAATAGCATATTAAAATACAAAATTAAAGGTATTAAACTTCCCCACTTAAAGCTTCTTATCAATATTATTAAAATTACTAAGATAACCTTTTTTCAAACTCTTGTACCAATAAATCATATTTACTTTTTAATTCATCTAATCTCTTTCTGTATTCTTTTTCTAATTTTTCTTTACTTTCATTATATTTATTTTCAAGCTCTTTAATGTATTCTTTTTCTAATTTTTCTTTACTTTCATTAATCAGTGACATCAAATACCACCTTAATCTTCTATCTAAGTATAGTAATATACGAAAATTTATGCTTTGCTTTATGCTATATTTAATTTACCAATTTAAATAATCTATCATTAAAATTTTTAACTTTTTAAGAATTTTAACTAAAACTAAAGTAGCATAGATAGAGAATGCAAGAACCTATAATAATAAACTATTTAATATAACAAGGTAAAATAAAAATATTATGTTCTAATTTAAACTAAGCTAATAAAATCATCAAAAATGAATTAAAAATCAATTGTTTTAATCAGCAAAACCCTAATAAAATTAAACTAAGTTTGCTTTATACAAAAATACAACTATTGCATAAAAATATTTCTGACCATTATTTTGAATTGACCAGGAATATGGTATTGAAACGAATATTTTAATTGGTTGATAGTATTGAGTTGGATTAGGAACTGAAATAGGTTGAAATGCAATATTTCCATTTACCGGATCAATATAGCTAATAGCAGCTGGAGTAAACGACGTTGCGTTCCCAATGAATTTGGCCCCAGAACCAAAATCACCATATTTATTTAATGTACTTATACCATAAAACATCAGGTTATATATGGTTGTTTCTAATGTATTTGTAACATTTTTTAAAGGAGATCCATAAAAAGCAGGGAATTGATAATAAACATAATTACCATATGTAGAAAAAGATGAATAAATAGAGGTTAATGGATTTCCATATATAGGGTTAACCCTTTCCGATATTCTAAGCATTTGATAAGATTTAGCTATGTCCCCCAATCCATAGGTAACTCCATAAATCCCAGCATTTGGATTGATAGAATATATTGTAGGGTAGGGTATCATAATAACGGAATTCGTAGAGTTACTATAGATACCTAAGAAAACATCATAAACCACTAAATAAGTATTATTTTTTGGTACATTAAGCAAAGTTAAATATCCTAGGCTTTGATTTATTGGAGAAGTTAATACATTTGCTACTATTTCTATTTGTGTCCCATTAATAGTTGATCCATCAACAACTGTTGTTCTATTCCCTAAAACACCGATCCAATAACCATAGTCCCACCAAGAGACTATTACTGCACTTTTATTTGTGTCATTTTTAATATAACCCAAAGCGTTAAGCCATGCATCATTTATAGGTGCAATGGTTTTATATCCCCCATTAGATGTTGGCACAGAAATTGGGCCAAGGTATCCAGTTTCAATATCAGGTGCCATTAAATTTAATGTATTGTAATCTGGTTTAGCATAACTAATTGCCATACCCAAAATAACAATGGATAAAATTACACCTGCCGCTATACCACCATAATTTTGCTTTTCTACAGTCTTTTTAGTTTTCTTATTATATTCATAAGTCTTAAAACTCATAAAAGTTCCTATAGTGACTCCTGAGGATAGGGTTAAGAAAAATGCAGCAGAAGATAAAAAGTATGCCTCATTAATGCTTGCATACATAAATATAAAACCATAAATAAACAATGATAATTTAAGTATTTCTATTTTTGAAACATTCTTTCTTAAATATATATTATATATTTCCGCAATCAAGCCTATTATTGAAATTATGAAAAGAACTCCATAATCAGCCATCGCTTCGCTAATAGATACAGATTGATATTCTGCAACCGTTAAAGATATAACGCTTTTCATTGGAGTAATTCCTAATGCTAATAATACCCTGCTTGGTAAAGAAATAAAGCCTGTTACAACTAAAGATAATAATAATCCAAATATAACTATAAGAAACCATATATGCATTTTTACATCAAAGTTTTTCTTTATACCTATTTTATTCAATAAATTTAATCTGCCGATCTCTTCTTCTATTAAATATACAATGACAACACCTAATAATCCTAAACCAATACTATGCGTATAGAAACTAATCCCTGCTGTTGGAGATGAAAAAACTGATAAAGAATAACCCAAAATTATAAATAAATAATTGTAAAGACTATTTCTATTCGGTTTAATAAAGAAAGGCTCTATTAATATATAAATTGAAATGATTAATGCAACATATTCGTACCCACCCCAAAACCATGAAACTAATCCTCCCACAAATCCGGCAAAAAATGAATATATAAAGACTTTATTTCTTTTATTCTCACTAAGCGATAAACTAAAAAGGTATAAAAACCATGATATTAATGCAAATCCAAAGATACGTTTACCTGGGAAGTTAGCAAAAGTTTGATCAAATAATATTACTGGATAAAGAGCTATAACAGATGAAGAGGCTAAACCTGCTAACTTTGAACCAGTTATTTTATATATTAAGAAGAATGTTCCAAATATTGCTATTATTGAAAAGGCAACTGGAAGCAGGCCTAAAATATTAGTTAAATAGTTTTCATTTAACCCTGTGATTTTTGCAATAAATGCTGCTAACCAAGACATTCCAAGATATTCGGTTTTTAAAAAGTTTCTACCCCAAGGATACCACCATGTATTGACATGCTCCAAACCAGAAAAACCTAATAAATTATGATTAAAAAAATATACTGATAGCCAATATCTTTCCCAAGGGTCTGCTTCATTTAAATACTTCAGTCCATAATTTATTGCAGGTAATAACCTTATGTATATTGCAAATCCTACCAATATAACTAACATTACATATATCAATATAGATTGCAGCATTTTGGATAGCAAGATGTTTTTAACTTTGCTTGCCATTTTAATCCTCTTTATAAAAACAAAGCATAAATTAATAAATTTTTTAAAATAATTACATAATCAGTAAATAATTAAACTAGCTTATATAAAAAATTTTAAAATAAAATGTTAAAACACAAAATTGTATTCAATATTTTTTATTTGTCGCACTTAAAAACTTTGTATTTTTATAATAAACAAGGTGATTTTATGCCTTTAGGATCATCTCAGGATTATCTAAACAGACTAAAAGAAAGAGAAAAAGACCTTAACATATATATAGGAGGAGAAAGAATTACTGATCTATTAAATGAACCTATAGTTAAGCCTTCTATAAATGTAATATTAAAAACATACGAATTAGCTAAAATTAAAGATTATAAAGGTATATTAACGGCTTATCAAAATAATGAAGAAGTTAATAGATTAGTTTATGTAGAGCAGAGTATAAGTGACCTTTTAATGAGAGCCGAATCCCAAAGAATATTAAATTCAAAAATAGGCAATTGCAATTTTAGATGTACTGGTCATGATGGTATCAATGCTGTTTTTGCTTCTACATATGATATAGATTCAAAACTTAACACAGAATACCATAAAAGATTTGCATTATGGTTAAAAGAAGTCCAGTCAAATGATTTGGTAGTAGAGACAGCTATGACGGACGTAAAGGGTGATAGATCAAAAGGACCACTTGAACAAAAAAATGATATGGCATATGTTCACGTCGTAGAAAGAAGAAAAGACGGAATTGTAGTTAGAGGGGCTAAGATGCACATAACAGGGGCAGCAATAGCTGATGAAATATTAGTTATACCTACAAAAAATATGAAACAGAACGAAAAAGATTATGCAGTTTCTTTTGCAATAAAGCCAGATACCAAAAATTTATATTTTGTATCAAGCTGGCACCCCATGGATATTATGAAAAAAGTCTCAAAAGAGATTGGAACTGATATAGATTACCCTCTTCCATTCGGACATAGAAGCACTTATCTTGTCATATTTGATGATGTTTTTGTACCATATGATAGAGTATTCATGGATGGAGAATATGAATTCACAGGCAAGTTAATTGAATACTTTATTTCTCATCACAGAGCAGGAGGTGGAAGCTGTAAAGCTGGATTTGCTGACGTTATATTAGGCTCTTCTGCATTAATGGCAGATGCTAATGGAGTTCTTAACGCCAGTTACATACAAGATAGGCTATTAGATATAATGAGACATGGAGAAGCTGCATATGCTGCAGGGCTTGCTGCCATGGTTAAGGGTTATAGACATGCAAGTGGAGAATATATACCAGATTTAAGGTTAGCTAACATAGCAAAGTTGGATTCTATAGAACATCTGAAAGAAGCTATGGTTGCTGCAGCAGATATTGGAGGCGGTATAACAGTTAATGCGCCATCATCAAAGGATTTAAATATAGAAGGATTATCTAATAAGATAGCTATGGCATTACAAGGAAACCAATCATACACTGCAGAAGAGAGATTAAGGATTGCCAGATTGATGCAATTATGGGTTGCAGGTCCTCATTTAGTTGGATTAATACAAGGTGGTGGTCCGCCTGCAGCAGAGCTTTTAGCATTAAAAAGTGATATGAAAAACAGGCTTAATGAATTTATTGAAAATGCAAAGGTAATGTCAGGTATTAAAAAAGAAAAATAATAAAGCTTAAGCTTTACAGCTCTTAAATTCTTTTTTATTATTATTTCCTATGGAACTGGTGGAATAATGTCTAATATAGATGAAATTTTCAACGCTGCTTACAAACCAAAAGTTTTCAAGAGAAGAGAAGTACTTTTACCAGATTATGTACCTGATTTCCTTCCTCATAGGGATCAAGAAATAAAAAGGGTTGCACTAACCCTATCTCCAGCGTTAAGAATGGAAAGACCAAGCAATGTTTTTATATATGGTTTAACTGGTACAGGTAAAACTGCAGTAACAAAATTTGTTCTAAGAAAACTGGAAGAAAATGCAAAACAAAAAAATGTAAAGGTTGGTTATATATATGCAAATGTAAGGCATAGAGAAACACCATATAGAATATTAGCTGATATAGCAGACTATTTTAATATGAGAATACCATTTACAGGCCTTTCTACTGGAGAGGTATTTAACAGAATTGTGAAAAAATTAAGTAATATTGAAGGAGTCTTCATTATAGTTTTAGATGAAATAGATTTTTTGGTTAAAAAATATGGAGATGATTTACTTTATAATTTAACTAGAATTAATGAGCAATTAACCAATTCTAGGGTTTCGATTATAGGAATAACTAACAGTGTTAAAATGGTTGAATCTTTAGATCCTAGAGTAAAAAGTAGCTTAAGCGAAGAAGAAATAGTGTTTTCCCCTTATGATGCAAAACAATTACAAGATATATTAAAACAAAGAGCTGATGAAGCTTTTAATAATAACGCTTTAGAGGAAGATGTAATCCCATTGTGCGCTGCCCTAGCAGCAAGAGAGCATGGAGACGCAAGAAGAGCTTTGGATCTATTAAGGGTAGCAGGAGAGATAGCTGAAAGAGACAATAGAAATGTTGTAACCAAGGATGACGTAACTAGAGCAAGGATTGAAATTGAAAGGGATAGAGTTGGAGATGTTGTAAAAACTCTTCCATTGCACGGTAAGCTCATTATGACATCAATCCTTTTAGCAACAGGTATGGGTAAAGATTATGTTACAACAGGAGAAATTTACGATAACTATAAAAGATTGGTCACTTCGTTAGGCCTTGAAGAAATTACATTGAGAAGAGCAAGTGGAATTATAAGTGAACTAGATATGCTTGGAATAATATCTGGTAGAATAATAAGTAGAGGAAGGTATGGGAAAACGAGGGTAATTTCTATAGCCTCTGATGTAAATGCAATAATTCAGGCATTAAAAGAAGATCCCACAATAGCAGATTTATTAAGTGAGGTAAAAACTGATGGAAATAGAAATGATAATAGCATGCGATGATGGGGAAGTTAAGAAGCTAGGCTATGGGAAAACAGTAATTTCTTGTTTATCTTATAGAGAAGTTTGGCCTGAAAAAATAAAAATTGGAATTGTACATACTGATGGTTTAGACGCGACATCTATATTATCTTATTTGATAAAGGTTCTTGGAAACAATAAAAAATCATTGGTTATGTTTGACTCAATAACTATAGCAGGGTTTAATGTTATTTCATTGCCTGGCATAGAAAAATTAACGGGTTTTCCATCTATAGTTATATATAACTATAAACCATCTATAAAAAACTTGTTAAATGCTTTAAGACCTCATTTTATAGACAGCAAAATAAGAGAGCTTGCCATAAACCAAATAAAATCATATGAAAAAATTGAGAGCAAGAAAGGAATTCTGTACATTGTTAACCGGGGGGTTAACAAAGAAGATGCTATAGAGATAATAAATTCATATCAATTTTATTCAAGAATACCTGAACCGTTAAGATTATCTCATATAATAACATCTCAAATTTCAAAAATAATTAATCCATATGCAAATTAATATAATAACTTGTTAATAAAAAGTTTTATTAATTTTATTTTTATTGTTATCTTGGGGATGTAAATGCACGCCTATGAAAAATTTGGGGATGTATATATAGTAGATGTTTCTCCGGGAAATTTGAAAGGAATTATATCTTCATTTATAGTTGTAGATAATAAAGTTACTGTTATTGAACCTGGACCAGCCAAAGAATATTCTAAACTTAGCAAAGCTCTATCAGATCTTAACTTAAGGCCTGAAATAATAGTTGCAACTCATGTTCATTTAGATCATGCAGGTTCGACAGGCCATTTACTCAGAGACTATCCTAATTCGATAGCCTACATACATCCTAAAGGTGTAAAGCATGTTGTAGACCCTTCTCAATTATGGGAAGCTGCAAATAAGTTTTCAAAGTTATTAGCTGATAATTATGGGAAACCAATATCTGCGGATGAAAAGAGAGTTTTGCATGTAGAAGATTATTCAGAAATCAAAATAGGATATCATACTTTAAAATTTGTTTATACCCCAGGCCATGCAAGCCATCATATGAGCATATTACTTTATCCAGAAAACATAATATTTACTGGAGATTCTGCGGGAGGCATTTTCAATTTCAAAAATGGAAAGGTTTATGCCATCACGTCTCCAACACCATTTAAACCTATACAATATTTAGAAAGCCTTGAAAAAATGAAAACCTTTAACCCTAAATATATTGCGCCAACTCATTATGGAATACACGATAATGGAACTGAATATTTAAAGATAGGAATAGAGAGAACTAAAATATGGCTAGATATAATAAGTGATGATTTACAATCAGGTATTGATGATGTAGAAAAAATTACAGAGCATTTAATGAATGTAGACGAAGATTTCAGAAAAGCAGTTAATGAAAACATACAATTCTTTACAAAAGGATATTTACTAGAATCTGTTATGGGAATGATAAATGCCATAAAAAATGGTGACTATAAAAAATAAAAAATAAATTAAATTTTATTTAGTTTACTCAACCTTTGCCCTAAAGTATTTTCCTGTTTCTGGACTCTTAAATAATCCTATCTTGACTCCTTTCCCTTTCTTTGGAGCAAGAGTCCAAACTTTAATCGGTGTTAACGTAACTTCTTTCCCAGTTGTGGGATCCTTAACCTTTACAGGCGGTAACTTGGACGACATGATTCCTCACTATATTATAAAATATCCCATGGATATTTATAAATTTTTACTTTTAAAAACTAGGTTGTTCTAAAATAAAAGATTCAGTAAAGTATTATCAATTAACAATTTAATTAATTATTTTGAAAAATATTAAAATTTAAAAAGATTATATATTTAATTTAGTTTTAAAGTATTAATATGGAGAAAAGGATTAGAAAGAGAAAAAGGTGAAAATCATGACAAAATGGATATTAAGATGCAAGGAATGTAAAAATGAATGGGTATTACCGGTTAGTTTCGACCTTAACAAAATGAAAGAACTATATCATTACTGCCCTTATTGCAAGAAAAATACATTTCATGAACCAATTAAGAGACTGGAGGACTAATAGGTCTATTTAAAGGGCTTTGGGATTTAAGCATCTTAAGTTCATTATAAAACTCGTCTAATTGAAGAACCTCTTGCGATCCTTGCAACCATCTCTTTCTTATATTGATTGTATTTGATTCCTTTTCTTTATCACCAACAACAGCAATGATAGGAACCCATGATTTACCTGCAGCTCTAATTCTTGTCCCTAAACTCTTCCCAGGTGGATCATAATATACTCTTATCCCAATAGAAAATACTTCGTTCAATATTTCTTTTGCATATTCTTCATGAGATTCTTTCACAGGTATTATAGCAACTTGATATGGAGATAACCAAAATGGAAGGCTAGGCGTTGTTCCTTTATCAGCCATCTTTAAACCATAATCAATTAATGATGATGCAACATTTCTAATAGGGCCTAAAAATGTTATTGAATTATCTCTCACAGTTCCAAAACCTCCTAATAAAACAAGCCCTCCGTTCCTAGACTTATATAAAATTAAATCTAGATCATAATTGATATCGTAAGGTATATTAAAGCCATTTTGAGAAGAAGATTTAATTTCAGCTGTATCATTAATTATTCCTGGCATAAGCTCGTTTATAATGTCATTTAACCTAGACCTGTCTGTTTTAAACGGAAATATCAGTATTTCGCTACCTGGTATTAAACCTTGGATTTCAACGCTTTGGTCTTTTACATATCTACCCATATCTAAACATGATTTAATTACTGAAGATAAACCATCTATTCCATAAATATCTTTGTGTGTTCCAGAATAAATGGAGACATTTTCGACATTGTTTTTATAATTGAACCATTCTGTTAAGGAATTTATAAGATATTTTCCAATAGAGTTTAATCCATTTGATAAAATGCCAAACTTTTCTTGAGTTCCTATAGAATCGTTGTCCCATGGATTATTTAATATAGAACTATCTAATATTTTTTTATCTATGGCTTCCTTAATCGTGATTTTATTTGAATCCTTTATATAGTATGGTCCCTTGGAAGATGTTATGGTCCTAGATAACTCACACATCGGATGGCCAGGACAAGTAATGCTGAATCCTTTATACCAACCAAACGGGGCCCTATTTACTGTATATCCCATTTTTTTCAATTCTTCTTCTATTGATTTGAGAATAGATACTGCCTTGTTAGGATCAGCTAGACTAGATGAAAGGTGCGCAAAAGGATAAACAACTATACAGTTTAGCTTAAATCTATTTGCATGTTGGGCTAATTCCAATGCTGCATCATGAGATAAATCAAGGGTATCTTCTTCTTCTACACTTATAAAACCTACAACACAGTCATTACCTTCATATTTTGATGGAGGATCAGGAGGATTTTCAATGGCCTCTTCAACAGCCCAATATTTAATTTCCTTTAAATGTATCATCAAAATTCTCATTATATGCACCTATGTATTAGTTTCTGAGGAAATATTAATACATTCGCTGACCCGAGAATCACCAGAGCTGAGAACCCAACAAATCATATTATGACTTCATGTAATACTAAAATATATAAAATTATAGCCTCTTAATAACAATTATTTATTAATTGAGGAGGATTAATAATGTCAGAAGAAAATATGAAAAATGCTCAAGATAAGGCCAGACCTAAAGATATAACAGATTTACCTGGTGTAGGCCCAAATACTGCACAAAAATTAATAGAAGCTGGTTATACAAGTATAGAGGCATTGGCAGTTGCTACCCCACAGGAAATAGCTCAAGTAACTGGAATACCCTTGCCATCAGCTCAAAAAATAGTTAGTGCAGCTAGGGAAACCTTGGATATAAAATTCAGGACTGCGTTGGAATTAAAAAAAGAAAGATTAAATGTACATAAAATAACAACAGGGAGTAAGAGCTTAGATGATTTATTAGGTGGAGGAATAGAGACTAGAGATATGACAGAGTTTTTTGGAGAATACGGCACTGGTAAAACTCAGATATGCCATTCTATTGCTGTAAACGTACAATTACCTGAAGAAAAAGGTGGTTTAAGCACTAAAGCAGTATATATAGATACTGAAGGAACATTTAGATGGGAAAGAATTGAGCAAATAGCAAGAGGTCTAAACCTAGATCCCGATAAGGTTATGGAAAACATATACTGGATAAGAGCAGTTAATTCACATCATCAAATGGCTATTGTCGACCAATTATATGATATGCTTTCTAAAGATAGTATAAAGCTAGTTATAGTTGATTCTTTAACAAGTCACTTTAGAGCTGAGTTTCCTGGAAGAGAAAACCTAGCTATGAGACAGCAACTTTTAAATAAACATTTGCATCAATTGATAAGGTTAGCAGAGATCTATGATATAGCTGTTGTGGTAACTAATCAAGTAATGGCTAGACCTGATGTTTTCTATGGAGATCCTACTTCTGCTGTAGGAGGAAATATAGTTGGACATGCACCAGGAGTTAGGGTTCAATTAAAGAGAAGCAGAGGAAATAAGAGAATAGCTAGAATAGTAGATGCACCTCATTTACCTGAGGGAGAAACTGTTTTCGCCATTACAGAATATGGGGTAAGGGATGCTGAAGAATAAATAAACAAAATATTAAGATCCTTTTTAACATATTATATCAGGGGAGAAATTGGAAATAATTAAAATGTTACCATATTTCTTGGTTGCATTAAATTTTGCAGTATTTATCCCTGCTTCAATTTTAGACATAAAATATAGAGAAGTACCATTATGGGTTTGGTATATTGGATCAAAGACAGGAATTGTTTTATCTATTATAGCATTTTCATTTTACTATCCGATAAAAATTCTGTTAGTTTATTATACAATAAGTATTTTAAGCGTCTTAGGATTGCTTATAGCATATTTAATTGGCCACATGGGAGCTGGAGATCTATGGGGATCCATTTTTTTGGCTCTTTCTTTGCCTATTAATCCCTTTGGAGGCTTTTTGCCACCAATATTATTAACCTTACTTATAGCTTCTGTTCTCGAGCTTTTAACAAGAACTATTTTAACGGTTAGGGATTGCAAAAACATGAAATTAAACAAAAGATGCTTTAGCGCCGCCCCAATAAGAGCGAAAGATCTTTTAAATAATAAAAAGTACAGATGGTATTTTGCTCAAAACTCTACAAAAAATATTTCTGTTGATGAACCTCATGAAACAATAGTAGAAGAAAGTAATGGTAATCTGAATGAGATTGTCTGGGCCCAACCGGGACTTCCTTATATATTATTTATATTAATAAGTCTCCCTATATCACTAATTGTTAGTACGATAATCTAGGTGAGATATATGGAATGGCCAGAACAATGGTATAGAAATCTATGGGCTCCTTGGAGAATGAGCTACATTAAAGATTTCAGTAATAAAAAAGAAGAGGAAAAAGAAACTAATCAAAAATGTATTTTTTGCGAAGCTCAAAAAAATGATATAAGAGAAGCGTTAGTATTATTCAAAGCAAAGTATTCATTTATAATTCTAAATAAATACCCATATAATTCAGGCCACTTGATGATTGCCCCATATAAACATGTATCAAATCTTACAGAGCTTAATGATAATGAACTATTAGAAATAAGTAAATTGATAAAAGCTTCTATAATTGCATTAACAAAAGCATATAAACCAGAAGGATTTAACGTAGGTGTAAATATAGGGGAAGCAGCTGGAGCAGGAGTCCCAGGACATGTACATATACATATAGTTCCAAGGTGGAAAGGAGATTCAAATTACATAACAATTATTGGAGGAGTCAAAGTCGTTCCTCAATCTTTAGATGACACATATAATTTGCTAAAACCTATTATTGAAGAGGTTGTAAAAGAAATTGAGCTATAAAACCAATAGAATTTATATAATAACTCACAATGATTTAGATGGAATGGGAGGAGCAGCATCTGTTTTAAGAGTTTTGGAAAGAAAACTTAATGATTCTACAGTGATATTTGCAGAACCATATAACGTGGAAGTTGCTATTGAAGGTATAATTGATTCTTTACAAAAAGATGATTATCTTTTTTTAATAGATATTGGATCTAATAAGAACAACATTAATGAGGTATACAAATACTTTAAAGAAATAAGAAAAAAAGGGATAAATATATATTGGTTCGATCATCATGTATGGGATGAAAAAGACATAGAACTTATAAAATCAACAGGAGCAACTGTTATAATAGACAGAAATACTTGCGGAGCAGGTGTTGCTGCTAGATATTCACAGAAATTATTCAATAAAGGTAATGATGAATTTTTAGAAAGACTTGAAAAAGCGATATGCGCTTCTGATATATGGAAATGGGATGATGAATTAGGACCTAAGCTATTTAGAGCTAGTTATGCAAACAATGGGTTAAAAGGATTAGAATGGAAGTTTAAAGTTATTGATAAATTTATTAATGGAATATTATGGGATGATGAAATGCAAGCTCATTTAAATGACTACATAATAAAGGAGTTAAATGGATTTGATGAAATACTATCAACGATTCAAACGTATGGAAATTCATGCAAAATATCTGGGGTTTTTAAAAGTGTAGAAATACCATCAGACAGCATTGTAGGGGCTATGATGCTGTCAAGGTCTAAGAGTGACATAGCAGTAATAATAAAGAGAAAAAGTTTTAATTTAATTAGTCTATCCTTAAGGAGTAGAGAAAAAGCTGACGTACAAATCATAGCAAGAAATTTAGGTGGCGGAGGGCATCCTAGAGCTTCTGGAGCGTCATTAAAATTACCTCTTTACATATCTTTCATTTCTCTGATTAACAAATCATTTTTAATAAAATATGTTATTAAAAATATTTATTCAATAGCATTAAAATCTAGTTCATGCTATACAAAATCTCAATAAAAATAAACTTGCATTATATTTTAGATTAAATTTAGTTAAATATTATAAAATAAAATTTATCATGTATTATGAAACAACCAGTCAAACAAATAAATTTCTAGGATCTTATATAAAATTTGCTAGATAAAGTCTTTCTTTTATTCATTCTTTTCTCCTTCACTTTCTTTCTTTTCTTCTTTTTCTTCTTCAACTTGCTTCTCTTTTATTTCTTCAGGAGCTTTTTCAGTAATTTCTTCTTTCTTCTCTTTTTCTTGTTTTTCCTCTTCTTTCTTCTCTTTCTTTTGCTTCTTTGATTTTTCAGCTTTTGGTTTTTGTTTTTCTAAATCAATGACATTTTTACAATTCAATTTTGTTAATATTTCATCAACCCTATCTTTATCAACAACATATGTATATAGATATTTTTTAGTTCTGACTTTTATTTTTGCTTTTCCATCCTTTTTACTTCTTTTTATTCTACATTCTATTCCTTTTTGGGCTATTTTTTCCAATTCTTCCAAGCTTTGCACCTGAATTGGCACATTTAGCACCCAAGCATATTATATGGAAACAAATTTTAAAAATTATCTTTTTATGGCTTCTAAAGCCTCTTCTTTTAATCCCATTCTCTTGCTATTAAATATTCTTGGATCCATAATTTCCGGTTCTTTTCTTATTATAGGCTTAAATTCCATTTTTGCCAATATATCCTTTTCTAGATCTACGCCGGGAGCAATTTCTTTCAATTCTATTCCATCCTCTACTTTTTGAAAGACAGCCCTTTCTGTAACAAATAATGCACTCTTATTTGACTTTGATAGTATTTTACCCGAGCAACCTATTTTGTATACTTGATTTACGAACTTAATTATTTCACCATCTTTTAATATTGATATTTTTCCATTGTTAACTTCGATTTTCCTATCACCTGCTGTAAATTCGCCTGCAAAAAATATTTGAGGTGATCCTACTGCAATAGCAGGAAATCCTCCTGGTCCTGGAATTCTTGTAGGCATTATAAAAGAATTGACATTTCCATATCTATCTACTTGCATAAATCCAAGGCTTGCAGCATCAATTATTCCTCCTTCATACATAGTAAATTGATCTGGAACAGAAACTATTGCAAATGGCCCTATCGATGCCCCAAAATCTGCTCCATAAAGAGGCTTACCTCCCCAGGTTCCAGATTCAACAGTTAAAACTATTAAATCTTGCACTTCTTCTTCCACTGCAGCATCTGCAACTGTTGCAGGTATACCTACACCCAAATTAACTATTATTTGCCTTCCATTTTTCTTGAGTAGATTTAGAAGCTCAAGCAAAACCCTTCTGGCTATTATCTTTCTGTGGTTTAATTCTGCTTGTGATAAATGCTCTCTAGATAAAGGTGGAATTATCTTTCCTGAAACCATTGGATTATAATCGAAGCTAGAGCTTTGCCAATGGTAATCCCTAGGAGAAACAACAACATAATCTATTAAAGGCCCTGGAACTTCAACATCTTTAGGATTTAAAGATCCATAACGAGCTATTCTTAAAACCTGGACAATATTAATTCCCTTATTGGGCATTGCCTTAATAGTTTGAGCTATATTTAATACAGTCCCATATGCAGCCTCATCTTCTAATGATAGATTACCCATTTCATCAGCTGTCGTTCCTCTTAGCAACCCAAACTGAGGCTTTGGGGCAGTATATAATAAATATTCTTGGCTGTCTATTTTAATTAAATGAACCTTAACCCTTCTCATCTTAATTGCTTTTTCATTAAGTGCGGTTCCATCTAATCTTGGATCAGCAGTTGTATATAAACCAACTTTTGTCAAAACACCTGGCCTACCGCTGCCAACTTCCCTGAACCAATATGCCATAATCCCTATGCTCCACGCATATGCATCAAACCACTCTTCTCTAACCATTTTCTGCAAGCTTTCGCTCCATCCATAAAATGGAAATAAAGTGCCATCAATAAAGTCCTCATCTTTTCTTTCATAAATAAGTTTTGCTATTCTATCTAATCCCCTTCCAGGTGCACCTGGAAAAGTATCGCTAATAATAAATAGCTTCTTTGGATGACCTGTTTTTAAATATAATTTGTAAAGCCTTTCTATTAGATACTCTGGCGCTGTAATCATATTAAACCCTGATATAGCAATAACAGAGTAATCAGGTATCATAGAAAGTATCGTTTCCGGATCTTTTACTATCTTTCTATTTGCAATTTCTTCTATAATATCGGGCAAATTTATTCACCCCAAGTTTAATAGGTTTAGTAATCTTATTAAACTTTAAGAGTAGAAAATTTAAATTAGATATAACTATAATAAAAAAGGGTTCAAAAATGATAAAATATGTTGCAACAGATGTTGATGGAACTTTAACAATAAGAAGAGGCGATGTAAGAATTAGTATTGAGGCAATAAATGGAATAAGGTTACTCGAATCCAATGGCATTAAAGTTTCTTTAATTTCAGGAAATTCTTTACCTGTTACATTAGGCTTAAGAGGATACATAGGTGCATCGGGACCTGCTATTGCTGAAAATGGCTGTATAATTTATTTTCATGGTTATAAACATGTGTGCGACAGCAAGCCTCCTGACGAATTAAAAGAGATAGCTCTCAAAATGGGTCTTGTTGAGAGCTGGCAAAATAAATTTAGATTTCATGACTTAGCTTTTTTCATACCTAAAAATATAGATAAAAACAAAACGAAAGAATACATAAATGAAATGGAGAAAATATCTAATAAATATGGCTTTAAGGTTTTATGGAGTGGATACGCATTACATATCTTGCCTACAAACGGGAGCAAAGGGCAAGGAGTAAAAATTGCAAGCGAATTGCTAGGCTATAAACAAGAAGAAGTGGCAACAATAGGAGATGGAGAAAATGATATTGATATGCTAAAATTCGGAAGCTTTTCTGCTTGTCCCCAAGATGCGTCAGAAGAGGTTAAAGGCATAGTAAAATATATTGCATCAAAACCGGGGGGAGAAGGTTTTTTAGAAATCGCAAAATATATTATAAGCATGCAAAAATCAGATTAATTTATCATCACTGCCTTAAGGCTCTGTACTCGGCAAATTCCTCATCTAAGTTATATGTTTAATATAAAGTTATTAAGATTTTATGTTATTATTTAAATATTTGATAATTTTACCTTTTGATTATGTACAAGAATATATTAAACGCATTTAAAGCTAATCTTAAATTTAAAGTTAACTTGGTAAGAGAGAATGGAAAATTATAATGATATAATAAAAATAAATGGTGGAGTTTATTGGATAGGAGTAAATGATTTAAAGAAAAAAATGTTTGAAAACATGTGGCCCATACCTGAAGGGATTTCATATAATGCTTATTTAATAGAAGCAGGAAATGATTTTGTTGTAGTTGATGGGGTAGAAGAATATTTTACAGATATTTATTTGGAAAAAATAAAAAAGATAGCCAAAGATTTTAATAAAATTAAATATATAATAGTTACTGACCTCCTCCCCGCCCTTCAGGGTGGGAATTCCCTGAGGTCTTAAGGGTTACACCCCTTTTACGGGTGCTACTCTGTTATGTTCTACAATAAAAGATAGGGGTTTCTTTATTGTTGATAAGATTTTACCTGTTGCTTTCTTTAATATATTTAAAGCCCCATTTAAATCAGAATGAAGTTTATGTCTTAATGGACAACTAATGACTCCTCTAGGATTTCTTTTAACTTCTAAGTTATGATAAGCACAATACTTTGAGGTATTATACTCAACGACCTCAAACACTTTTATATCGTATTCTTGTGCTTTAAGTTCTATTGCATTAATTAATTTTCGGTAAGACCACATGTTTACTGTAAATTTGTTTCCCTTTTCCTGAGCAATATTATAAGGATAGCCCAAGTAGATGGTTGAAACGTTTTGTTCATGTAACTTCTTCATTAGGTGAGACGCAAAGTTTCTATATAAGTGAAGAAGCCTTCTCATTAATTTCTTAAAAAGCCTTCTCTTCTCTTTTAATAATTCCTCATATGCTTCATATTCACCAATGTTTTTTGTATTATCTGCTAAGGATTGTACTTGTGATATCTTCTTCTCTAAATAAAAGTAGTCCTCCTTAGTCCTAACACCTTTGTAAAGAAACCAAGTTCCATCATTAACTATCACACTTGCTAAATTATTTATGCCTAAGTCTATTGAAGCTACTTTATTACCTTTAGGTGATTCAACTTGTATTTTCTTCCTTTCACCATAAATAATATACTTGCTCTCCTTTCCCTTTTTAGTTTTCTCAACACCTACTTCAACAGGTATTGAGGCATACCATGCATTTTCAGTTTCATCATAGTATATCTCCAGCCTACCTTGTTTTCCATACCACCTTAACCTACCAGCAAAATTGATTTCCATTTTGAAATCTTTTAGAATAATTTTATGATTAACTTCATCTATTTCATATCTATCTTGTCTAATAACAAGTAAAAGCTTTCTCTTCTTAGTATCTTTTTTAGTATCTTTATCAATCCAATATCCTGGTGGTTTTGTATGTTTAATACGATTTTGTAGTTTTCCTTTTTTCTTTATTAAAGAAAAGAAAGATGACCATGCCTCGTTGTTTTTGTGCATAACTGCTTGAGCGTTAACTTTTAGCTCTTCCTTATACTTTTTGTAGTATTTATCCCATGTTATATTGAAGTCCACTTTCTTTTCGTGAAAAAACTGTTGTCTCCTCTCATAGTTCAACTCATTGAAGAGCTTTGATGAGATATTAGATAGCCTTCTGAGCTTCCTTTCCTGAAAACCATTTGGAAGTAGGCGTACTACGTTTGTTCTCTTATTCGTATACTTAACTTCGTAGATGCCTTCATCTGGTATTGCGGGAGAAATCGGCTCCCGCTCCTCATGCTTTAAGAGTTGACCAGACAAAGGCATTTAAAGGCATCTCAAATAGAAATAGTATTTTTGATTTAAAAAATTTTACCCCGCCCCTAGAAGGGGCAAGGTTTGTCGTTCTCTTTATCAAGTTAAAATGTTTGGAAGAGAAAGACCCGCAGGCATAGTAACAGGTTATGGTTGGGGCCCTATAGCTAAGCAAGTAGCAGAATTGCTATCAAAATCCGGATTCAAAGTAATAGAGCCCCTAGTAACAGTAAAAAACAAAATTAAAGAGGAAGATATAAATAAGCTAAATGAATTATCTGATAAAATTATTGAGGCTTTATTAAAAATCACAGAACCCAACAAATAGTTATTGTTTTAAATCTAAAAAATTATTCTAAATTTATTTCATCACCGTTATCCGGTATTATGACCTCTATATTGTTATTTTGGCTTTTTATTTCTTCAGATAACAATTTTTGGCCTTCTGGCTCTCCATGAACCAATATTACCTTTCTTAATCCTTGTATGCTTTTTATAGTTTCTAGAATTCCTTTTTTATCTGTATGGCTTGAAAAGTCAAACCACTCTACCCTTGACTCTACATTAAAGTTTTTATTTCCATCGGTGTAAAAACCTTTTTCTAATATATCTCTTCCAGGAGTACCTTCTGCCTGATAGCTAACCATAAATACTGCATTTCTTGGATTATTAGAAATCTTCTTAAGATAATAAAGGCTTGGTCCTCCCTTCATCATACCTGCACTTGCTATTATTACACCTGGTTCTTTTAATGCTCTTCTCCTATCATTCCATCCTTTCACTAATCTTTGCTCTTGCATTGCTTTAAGAAGTAAACGAGGAGATTTCAGGTAATTGCTATGTGCAATATAAAGTTCTGCTATATCCCTTATCATTCCATCCACCCATACATTATATCCAAAACCTTTTTCCTCAAGTAATGCCATTATCTCTTGACCTCTTGAGACTCCGAAAGCAGGAACCAAAACAACTCCATTTTTTTCAACTACGTCATTAACATCATCAATAAATCTCTTTTCGCTTTCTTCTCTAGGAGGATGATTAGATGTTGAATATGTTGATTCAATTATTAACGTGTCTGCTTTAACCCCATTTAATTTATGCGGACCTTTTAGTTTCGTTTCTATAGTATTCATGTCAGCAGTATATAATATTCTGTTACTATTTGTTTCAACAAGTACGCTTGCACTACCAGGTATGTGCCCACTATCCATTAATGTTACCAGAAAATTCCCATATTCATATGTTTTTTCATAGTTCATAGTTTCTGCAGAAACTAGCATATCATTAATACTTTGTTCATCAAAAGGTAAATAAGGGCCGTTTAATTTTATCATATCCAATAACAAAATTTTACTTACGTCTAAAGTTAATGGAGTAGCTCCTAGCTTTGGCATCACAGATATATATAAAGAAGGAGCTGCCCCTATATGGTCTAGGTGACTATGTGTTAAAATTATTATATCTATATCTTTTGGTCTTACATGGAGAGGAAAAATAGGCCTATCGTTTTCATCAAAGTTTACCCCATAGTCTAATAGGGCAAATTTTTCATCTTGCTCAATCAAAATTCCTGCCCTACCAACTTCCTTTCCGCTACCTAGTATCTTTATTTTTGACATTGTTTTTGCAAACCTCTATATTTCTCAATTTATATTTACATTTCAAACTTAATATTTAATAATTATAGTATTTCTGTTAAAGTATTTTATTATTAAACCTTCTTAAAATACATTTATTTTAAATATTTTTAACTTTAAATAATATTAATAAAAAGCTTATAAATAATTTCTACATTAATTAAATATGATAAAAGAGGAATAGAAAACTTTATTTTTCAAGGTAGGGTAAAGTAAAAGATTAAACTTTACCTTTTGAAAAATAACAAATGATAACAAGGTATGCATCACTAACTGACCTCCTCCCCGCCCTAAAGGGCAAGGGTTCCCTGAGGTCTTAAGGGTTACACCCCTTTTATGGGTGCTACTCTGTTATGTTCTACAATAAAAGATAAAGGTTTCTTTATTGATGATAATACTTTACCTGTTGCTTTCTTTAATATGTTTAAAGCTCCATTTAAATCAGAATGAAGTTTATGTTTTAAGGGACAATTAATGACTCCCCTTGGTCCTCTTTTAACTTCTACATTATGATAAGCACAGTATCTGGACGTATTATATTCTATAACTTCAT
>NZ_JAWDMQ010000002.1:0-54346 GCF_046536515.1 Caldisphaera sp.
AGGCTAACTAAATACTATAAGAGAGTAGGGAAGGTTGCAAAAGATTGGGAATATGATCCAAACACAGCTAAGCTTTTGGTAGCAGGTAGCAGCTAAAGCAAATTTATTAAATTTCTTATAAACAATAAAAAATTGAAATTTAGTGGTGAAAAATGATTTGCTAAAAATTAAAATTGAAAAGGGAGAAAATTTAGAAAAGCAGCAAACGTCATTTTCTAATAGTTTGGGAAAATTATTTCAGGAAGCTAAGGATAATGGTATTCTTAGAATAATTCTATATCCATCATTAGAAAACATTATTTCAAGTCTTATTTTATTCAATGTATCTTTGAATCTAAGCGTAAAGCCTTCAATTTCAATTAGGCTTAATCCACCTCAAAAAATAAATGAACCTACTATACTTATTGGTTATTCGAATCTGAACTATAAAACATCAGATATATCATCCGCGTTGATTTCTTTAGCTCACGAAATAAATAGTGTTCCAGTCGGAAATTCTACTTTTGTTGAAATAAACGGCAGTATAGGCTCTGGCATTTATCTTGCTTTAAAAGGATCAGACATTATTAATGTTAGACCAGAGTATGCTATATTATCAATGGCTTCATCATACGCAAGCAAATACGTTGATAATGCTGGGAAGTTTTATTCTCTCGATGAACTAGTTGTAAATAGAATTATATCTAATGATAGTAATTTGAAGATGGAAACAATTACAGGACTAAAAATATTCAGGCCTCTATCTATGGATTTTTGTAAATCATTATCTATAACTCTAAATCCTATATACCTTACCCTATCAAATGAAGATGTTTGCGAAAAACATCTAAGAGAAAATGGGTTAGAAGGTCTAATAAATAGTAACATAGGGAAAATAGATGACGAAACGATGAAAAATTTAATTATATCAATAATAAATTTGATGAAAAATATATCGAAGAGAAATATAGATCCATATGATTATGCAGGAGCTATGGAAATATCTACAGCTAGAATAGTAATGGAAGACCCTAGGGAAGTCATGTATTCAATAATGTTGCTTATGGATACAATGGGTTTTGATTCAGTTGTGGGATTGATATCTGATTATGAAAATGAATATCCTCCAATAATTCATCATCTTAAATATGCGGTGAATAAATCGGTAGATGTTATACTAAATAACAGATTTAGCAAAGTCAATCAAATAAATTTTGGAAAAGTTTATACAGTAAATGATGATAATCTTCCTATAGGAGCTATTCAACGGCAACTAAAGATTTTAGGACTTATTGAAAAGGATGCGATATTAGGATATTTAGATAACGGTATATTGAAACTGCCTGTATTATCTTTTGAAGAATCTATGGGTTACAATTCAGCTAGCAGGTTTGTACAAACTTTTAAGGCTGATTTTGATGGTGATTTTATATGGGTGAAGATAGCTTAGGTTGTACCGCTACATTAATTTTACCCTCAAAAGATGCATACATCTTAGCAAAATCGTTAAATCCGGATAATATTAAAGACGTTCCTAATTATTTGAGTATAGATTGTAAAAGTGATGATAAAAAGCTTATATGTGTAATAAAAGTTTTGGATTGTAATGATCCTAAAAGAATTATGTCTTTAAAAAACACTATCGATGATTTATTAATTAATATAAAATCTATAATAGATTCAATATAATTTTTTAATAAAAATAATGGCAAACCTACCCTCTAGGAGTAAGGTTTATGTTCTGAAAATATTAAATAAATGATGTTTCCTAAAGAAAAGTTGTAAAAGGCAATAATCTATTATAGTAGCCATAAATAGGTTAATAGAGTTTGGCCTTTATTGTGATTAGTAGTTACTTTTAATGACTATTAATCACAAGGCCTCATCACTCTTCTTCTCCTCCCCACGCCTAGGTTAGGGAGTATGGACTCCCAGCCACGACGTGGGAAGTTTCATTGGGTGCCTTCCTCCACCTCTCGACTGCTCATTGACTTCATTGTGGCACCTTCCGATTTAATGATAACGGAAAAGTTTATAAATTTTTCCGTGATTAATAACATATGGTAATAACATATGGTTCAAGTTATATTTCACTCAAAAATATCATCAATGGGTCATGACAAATATGGAGACCCAAAATACGCAATATACGTTCCAAAGAGCGTTCATGAGAAGATTAAGGGCTTATTGGACAGAGAGGTGATTGTAGTTGTTATCCTACCAGATGATTAATAAGCTAATGGGTTCTAAGGAAGCTATTGAAAACTTCCAATTCGTTACAATAAATGGTAGGGTTGAGTTTGATGAGTTGGGTAAAGTAACTAGAATTGCTTACTCTTACTCAAATGGTGTAAAGGCTGGGATTAACTTAGCTTTAAGAGGAGTTTCCCTAAAACGCGTTTTGCTAAGAAACATTTGCTAATTCACAGTGTTATTAAATCTTTAAGGTTGGGTTTTAACGCTGTGTTGGTTAATCCAAAGGGTACTACAAATTCTGAGGAGCATGAAAAGGTGATGAGGAAAAAGGGTTTTGATAGGCATATTGCATCAGCTTACTTAATAGCATTAAGGATTAGAAGTAATTAAAAATAACGAGTAGTTACGTAAAAATGTTACAGACTTTAGGAACCAATCAAGGAGAGAAGGAAGTCAGAGCACTTGGATGACTCTGGGATATCTCTTAAAAAGAAATTTTACTGTATTCCTTCGGTTTTCGGTAAGACAAAATATGTAAGTTAATTAAGGCCTTTCCTTATTTTGTAAACCCCTAATTAAGAAAGTGAAGAACACTTTTAACGTAACTAAAACAATTTACAAAACATTATTTAAATTTATCTATATTCTAGGGGGCTGGACTTTCAATATTTTGTAATGGTTTAGGAAGTTCTATAACCTTTTGTTTTATTATTTCAACTTTTCTAACATTGCATATTTTCTTGGCTGCTTTAGTTATTTCTTGAGCCAAACTTCCCTCTTGTTCGCTAAAAACTGCTAATTTTACAAACTCATCAAAAGTTAACTGGCTTCCTTTACTTTCTATTATATCTCTCATAATGTTTCTAATAGCCTGCTTTTGGCTTGTTTTACATCTATATTGTGTAAACACAGCTGATGTAACTCTTATCTTTGCGCCATCTTTTGTTGTTACATTTAATATTATAGCAATTTTGCTACTTCTTCTCCTAGTTAGGCTTCTTAAATAATCCCTTAGTAGTTCATGGCCTTTAAATACTGTATAGGCGTTATCCTCATTTATTGAATTGATTTGGAACTTAAGCTTAGTATTTACATGAGAGTAATCTCCTGTTATATCGAAGAGGGTTATTTCAACTGTTCTTTTAATAACTTTTTCTTCGGAATCTGCTGGAGTTAACCCTATTTGTATTTTTCCAAAAGCATCTGGAGATATTACATTATACCATCTCTTTAACTTCCAAGTATCTTTTACTGAAGCCTTTGTCCTCTGCCTTGGCAACTTATCACACCTTATTTCTTATCGCACATTTAGAAATAAAAGTTCGAGGTTTTAAATACTTTGTAGTGTATTCTTAATTTATGTTAATTTAATACAAAATTAAATAAGAATTAAATATTTTAAAAAGCTATATCATTAAAGATTATGGTAAAATATTAATGATTTTTAATGACTTTTTGTGTTTATAAAACTAGAAAACAATATATAGCTCTATTTTTAAATAAAATTATAACCTAGAAAGAGAGCCAATTCAAGAATAGGATGGTAAGTTTGGACGAAATTAATATTAAATTCTATAATAATGAAGAAAATATTTTGTGCGATATATGCGGTAAGAAAAAAGCATCATATAAATGCAAAATATGTAATAGAAATGTATGCGAAGATGATTTTTATAAAGAAGAAGGTATATGTAAGATCTGTGCTATTTCTTTATGCCAAATATGTAAAACAAGGCTTTCGGTAACTTATTGTCAATATTGTGGGAGATTAGTTTGCACAGAGGATTCAATTCAATTGGATAATGTAAGAAGGATTTGCATAGATTGTTATAATAAAAAGAAACATCAAGATATTATAACTAACAAAGAATATATTCAAGGAGCAATTAGGCTTGCAAAAAGAATAATAAAATTATAGATTAATTAGTTATTGCAAAGGGCATTCTACTGAGTCCCTTGAATCTGGGAAGGGGAGCTAGTAAGGGATAGGGGTAATTGGTTAAAGACCCAGCCATTGGTTTACCGCTGGACGAATGGAGCGGAGTGGGTAAAACCCGCAGCTATGAAGTGATGAAGGCAGTAAATTAAAAACCTATGAACTACTCTATAGGAACCCTCATCCTTTAGGGTGGGGAGAAATTCAGTAAAATTAAATAGTATTGAAAAATACTAATTATGTTTACTGTTTACAAAATAAATAGATATAGTTAATACCTTCCAGCTAAAATAAGATAACTGGGGGCTAAGGATTAATGAAAGCTAAAGACCAAATAAAAGTAGACATTGATAATAGTAAAATTATAGTAGATGGGAGAAATTATGATTCAACTCACGTATTAATACAGGGAGCTAATCAGGTATCAGGCGAGATAAATGCATCTCAAGTCAAATTGGCAGTAATATTTAAGGAAATGCCGCAAGTAGAGCCAACTATGGAGGAAGCGATAAAAGTAGTTTCAAGCGGATCAGAATTTTTTATAGATGTTTTGGGTGAAAAAACAAAAAATGAGGCAGAAACAGAGGAAGGATACATTCTCTCAGGTGATATAATAACAATAAAATTTGAATCTGATGAAAATGGTGAAGAGCTGTTAATGAAAGTACCAAACGTGGGTGCGTTGAGAACAAACAAGCTTTATATAGACCTAGAAGGAGAAATTTCATCAAACATAATAGTACAACCCTTTATAATAGGAGCGATAAGTGTAAGGGGTCCAATCAAAGTTAAGGTCCAAGTATCAGGTGATTCTGTAAGGGTATTAAGAGAAGATTATAAAGCAAATAATGAAGAAAAGAAAATAGTTAGTGAGTCTACAGCACAAAATTCGTAATTAAAATATTTAAAATATTTTTAAATTTATTTAAAAATCTTTATTGTAAATATTTAAAATATTTTAAATTATGCATCAATTTATATCGTCATTAGGAGATTCTTCTAGCTTTTTCATTACTACAGGATTTTTAACCTTATTTAGTTCTTCTTGAGGTACATATTTAGGCAAGCTATATCTAGTATGGGTTAGTTCTGCAATTTCGTTTTTAGCCTTGAGACCGCTTAAAATTCTCCTCAACCTGTCTTCTCCAACAATTCCTTGAAATATTACTTTTAGGTCTCTCCAACTGATGGGAATTTTCGCCTCTTCTAGCACAGCTAATACTAATTTTTCTATATCAGAGTCATCTAGAGCTGTTGTAACGCTAAGCCCTGATTCATCGACTAAAGATGATTGGAGGTTCTCATATTCCTTGAATATTTTGGCTCTAATTGATTCTATTAATTCTTTTTTGGTCTGGTCATCAGTAGATAACGGCATTTCGCTCACCTCTTTATCCTATATATATAGAATAACCAAGGTATATAAAGTATTATATATGTTTTAACTCTTATACCTATTAAATTTTTACTTAAATAATTAAAATTTATTTTAATTAAAAAGTTGAAATTTTTGGCTTATAGTATGGATTTTTTGGTGGAATTACTTTTAGCAATGCTAATTATTCTACTTAAGATAGAATTGATTTAACTTAACATTGTTTATGGGACAAAAGTCCTCTTATATAGGATATTATCCGTTTGTTCCCATAATTTCATTTTAATCATTTTTATTCATGATCAAGTGTAGGGACTTAGCCCTTACAACTGAAAGCCTCGCCCTTTAGGGCGGGAATGAAAAAAGTTTTTTAAGTTTAAATACTTAAAATTGAGATAGTTGCCAAAGGGGTATGCGTCACTGAAATATGAGTATGCATCTACCCCAACTAACAAGTGTAATAAAATAGGGTTCCAAGCCGATCAACTCTTAAGGCATGAGGAGCGGGAGCCGATTTCTCCCGCAATATCGGTTTGGGGGATAATAGAGTAGCACCCGTAAAGGGGTGTAACCCTTAAGACCTCAGGGAATTCCTGCCCTTCAGGGCGGGGAGGAGGTCAGTAATCCCATGCCTAAGTCTAGAATTTTTGTTACTCCCCATACTCTCCTTAGCCTTGAAAGAAAACTTACCAACGATAACCTTAGCCTTTAAATCCCTAGCCAGCTCGGTTATCCTCTTAACTTCCTTAGTATGTTTAGTTTACTCTATTATTTGCTTTTATTAATTTATTTACATTTAAATATTTCATGAGACTCTACGTCTCTATTAACGATGCATCCTGGGTATATTAATGCATAAGAACCTATCCTTTTCCCTGGCAATATAGATACATTTATACCTGTTTGCGCATGATCTCCTATTATAGAACCTAATTTTTCCATACCTGTATCTATAACATCTTGTTTTACCTTCATTTTTATAGGTTTATGATCAAATCTAAGATTTGCTGTTATTGTACCAGCTCCTAGGTTTACATACTCTCCTACGATGCTATCTCCAACATAATTAAAATGAGGTAATTTTGCATGTTTCATTACTATAGATCCTTTCACCTCAACTGAATAGCCAACGCTAGAACCATCCATTAATATAGTATATGGTCTTATGTGAGATGTAGGTCCTATTGAAACTTTTCCAGAGATGTAAGCCGGCCCTTCTATAATAGTATAAGGTTTTATTTCGGTATTTTTATCTATAAATACATTCCCTTTGATTATAACTGTTTCATGCACATCTCCCATAATTACTTTATCTTTTACCTCCTCTTCTAATGCTAATCTATTTGCAAGTAATAGTTCCCAAGGCCTTCCTATATCTTGCCATTCGTTTCTAGGTATTTTTAAAACTGAAACGTCAAATTCCTTAGCCATGTCATTTATTGCATCGGTTACTTCATATTCATTTCTAGGAGAAAGCCTTAAATTATCTAAATATTTTTTTGCTTCATAAGGGAGCCTAATTATGCCGGCAAAGATCATGTTGGATTGGTATTCATTGTTTTTAGGTTTTTCTTTTATTTCCTTAACAATTTCATTATCAATTTTAACTACTCCATAATTCACGGGATTATTTGATTCGGTAACAACTATGCCAGGTGATTTCAACTTTATCAAATTATTGTAAACATTGTTCGATAAATATAAATCAGAATAAACTATAAGGTAATCGCCTTCTCCTCCATATTCCATTGCTAATTTAATAGCATGTCCTGTTCCTTTTTCCTCTAACTGGTCTACATATGTAATGTTTTTGTTATTTTCAATACAATTATTTATAGTATCGATAACTTGTTCCTTTTTATATGATATTATAATTATAATTTGATCAAAGTTTAAGTTTTTAATAAGTTTTTCAAGGTGCCTGCATATTAAAGGTTTGTTTAATATAGGCATAAGCGTTTTTTGTTTTGTTTCTGTCAAAGGCTTCAGTCTTTCCCCTTTACCTCCAGCTAACAAAACAAGTTTCATTATTTTCACCTATATAATTTTTCTAATTCTCCATGGTTTATTATTTTTATCTACCTCGATTATTTTCATGCTTTCTAATGAATTTAAATAACCCAGAATGCTCCTTGCGGCTATATATAAAAGGGGTCCATAAAGATCTGGATAAAGTTTGGGTAATAACTCATCAATTGAAACCCAATCTCTATTTATTAAAGAACTTAGTTGCAACATTTTCTTTTCTTTGCCAGCTATTATATCGGTTAGCCATTGCTGGACTTCGATTCTTGCTATGTCTGGTCCGTGTCCAGGATGAATATAGTTCCAATCATTAAGAGTAAGCACTTTTATCATAGATTCTTGATATTTTAAAAAATCAAGGAGGGTAAGGCCCCCTCCCGGCAATATATTATCTCCTGGGAAGAAATGATCTGATATAAAATAGCATACATGATCATCGCTATGGCCTGGGCATTTTATATATTTAACTATATTTTGTTTTACAGGCTCACAGTCATCTATTGGAATATATTCATTGCTCTCTAACGCATTAATTACATTATCATAATAATTTATTGTTTTGTTGATTATTAGCTTTATTTGGTCGTTTATTTTTGTAGATTTTTCATCGTATCCAAATACCTCTGCTATTCTCATTGCGCTGTACTTGAAATTTCCTTGAATTAATTGTTTATACGTATCCGGGTTCATGCATACATTTTTATTCTTAATACCAGTTATTCCATAAACATGGTCCCAATGTCCATGAGTGATTAAAATATAATTAACCTGATCTATATATTTTACCAGACCGTTCTCTGATGCTCCACTATCAATAAATATATTATATTTGCTATTTTTTACCAAATAATAGTTTGCTGGTCTATCTAATGGGACATTATAGCTTTCTAGTCTGATAATTTCCATACTATTTTTCCCATGAAAGAGATAAAATTTAGGGGTTAAAAATATGAACTAAAAATCTTTTGAATCTAAGTTAAAAAAGTAGATATCTTTTTTGTTTTTAATAATTAGTCAGGTGGATTAGGACTCCTCATCGGTGTAAACCTTGGATAGTCCGGGTTCTTCACATCATCCATATATTTTGTATGTGATTAGGGTATTTAAATTGTAAGTTTATGAGAAATAAAAATTCTCTGAAACTATTAGACTATGCATAAAATATTTTTAAATTAAAGCAAAACATTTTTAAAAATTTTGGTAAATACTTTTTGAGCTTTAAGATGGAGTTTAATAAGGATACAAACTGAATTTTTACCTATTTTCCTTATATGAGTCGTAATATTATACTAAGATCGGTGCATAGAATTGTCAAGTGTTGATGAATTTAAAAATATCGATAATCTAATGTTCCCTCTAGGGCAGATATCAGATGAAGAAGGAAAAGAACTAATTAATCAAATAGTTAATTTGTTGAGTAGAGCAGAGACTCAAAGTGCAAATATTAAATTGCAGTTTTCAACATATGCTAGCATGTTATTTGATGAACTAATAACAAAAATAAATCTTAGGCTTTATGCACAGAAAGGATTAAGCGTTATAGGATATCCATTAGCAGATGCTGTCGATTTGATAGATTGTTTAGGTGAAAGAGCTATAATGAGTCTTTTGGTAAATGCTGTCAGGATATTTAATAATGAAGAGGCAGAGTTTGATAATGATATATTAGACATATATTCAGATTGTCTTGGTTGGCTAAAGAAGCCCTCTGATTTAGACAAAATAACTTTAGCTGCAGCTATCTTTGTTTCTTTTACAGGGGCATTAAATAAATGGCTTAATAGTTTAAATTAATTTTAATTAGAAATTAGTTTTATTTAAGTTTTAGTTTTAACTAAATTTCATAATAATTTAAAATTTTGAATAATATAAAAAATTTAAATATAACTTCATTACTATAAAGAACTAGGATAAGCCTTGGTTAATCCCATAGGTTCATGGGTAGGATTTGGCTATTGGGGAGAAAGAGTTCTTAGCATGGTTGGTATAGGTATTCATTGGGGCATCTTACAATACGTTTTAGGATTACCTTTTGCAGCATTTATATTGCAATTGATTTATTTAAGAACAAAGGATAAAGATTATTTAAGGATTTCAAAGACATTAGTTAAAGCTATGGCAATAGTTTTCGCAGTAGGTGCAGCAACTGGGACCTTAGTTGAATTTGGCTTAATTGTAGTATGGCCAAATGTATTGACTGCTGTAGGTAAGTGGCTTTATTTCCCTATGTACGCTGAGGTTTTTGCATTTATAATGGAAGTTATGATAACATACCTTTTATATTATGGGTGGGATAAGCTATCAGATGTTACTAGAACTATATTAACGTTTTTTGCATTTATTGGTCCTTGGTATTCAGGAGCAATGATACTTTCTGCTAATGCTTACATGAACGTCCCAACAGGACTACTCCCAGATTATAATGCAACAACAGGCCAATGGCTCTATTCTCTTGGATATCCTAAGCTTTTATTAGACGTTCCATCTGCATACGTTGCTATACTAAACGTTACGAAACTAGAATCATTGGGTATGACAATTAAGGGTACAGCAAGTGATGGAGTATTGGTATATGTTCCAGTCTCAATAGTTAATAGATTGGTATACGAGTCCTTTAATCATTATACTGTAAATCAAAGCATATTAAAAGCAGTCCTAAATAGTAATGTGTTGTCTAATCAAGCGGTATTGCAAACACCAGTATTGAATATCGTTAATGCCATAATGGATTCAACAGTAAAATATTTTGGGATATATACTTATTTATTCCAATCACCTGACTTTATACCAACATTGCTTCATAGTATAGGGGCGGGATTAGTAGTAACAGGCTTCACCATGATTGCAGGATTTGGGACTAGATATATGAGCGTTAAAGATGAAAAATATAAGAAATATTTAGAAAAGGCATTAAAATTTTCAATAGTATTTTCATTAATTGTAATAATATATGAAGGTTTAATAGCGGGAGACATGATGGGGAAAACAGTTGCTAAATATAATCCTGAGAAGTTTGCTGCTATAGAAGGAACTCAGCCAGGATTTACATCTATTGCTAGCTTATTGCATTTAGATAAAGCAGAAGCGTTTTTAGCATATGGTTCATTTTCCGCTCACCTACCTAACTACTCGCAAATACCACAACTTTGGGGGCAATTGGGTAATTTTGGTGTAAACGTGTCTAGCTATTTACCTCCGTTGATAGTTGACTACTCATATTATGCTATGGTAATTGTAGGAGTTTTGCTAGGATTTTATGCGTTAATATTAACTGGATATTTGCTATTTAAAGGAGTTAGCAAAATAAATAGATTCTGGTTATATTTAGCAATTCCAGGAGCGGTCTTAGCCCAGTTTGCAAGCTTAATGGGATGGGGTACGAGAGAGATAGGAAGATTACCATGGATAGTTTATGGTGTAATGACATTGAATGTTGGAAGCACTTTAAATCAACCAACATTATGGCAAGATATTTTGGTAAGCCTCTTCTATACAGTAATAGTTATTGCTTTGATTTACACCGTTTATAGATTCCTTTGGATACCGAGCAAAAGGGAGGTTTTAGAAGAGGTGAAATGAAATGTTTATGGTATCTGTTTTTTGGCTAGCGTTTAACTTCGGGATTCATATCGTTTTAGTAAATATAATAATAGGGTTAGCGGTATTGGTGCCTTTGTTTAAATATCTTGGTATGAAAAGAAATGATTCAGACTTAATTAATTTATCAAGAAAAATGATGAAATGGTATGCTGTTACATATGGTGTTGCAGGAGTATTTGGTACAGCTTTTACCGTGTTTTTATTTTCTTTTTACCCATTCTTTACAGATGTAATAGGTAATTTATTGCTTATTCCCTTTGGTATATCAATTGTATTTGTTGGTCTAAACTTCTTCAGTTTGATTGCATATTGGTATGGTTGGGACCACTGGAGTTCGAAAACGCATAACCTGATAGGAATACTTATGGGAGCTTCGGCTATTATGATTCCATTTGGGTTCAGGCAGGTTTTTGCATTTTTAAATGAGCCCACAGGATTAACTTTTACGTCAACTAACCAGCCATACTTAAATGTGCTTATGGCATATACTAATCCAACTTTCTGGCCAATATACTTTAAGAGTATAGACGGTGCCCTTACAGCTGGTATGATTTCTACTATGGGAGGATTTGGCCTTATATATATAATTAATAGTGAAAATAAAAAATATTTTGAAAAATCAGTCAACATGTTATTATTACCTTCGTTTATAGGTTTACTTTTAATGATTCCTTTAGGATTTTGGTACTTAGAATCTTTATCGGGAATACCATATAAATTTAACAATATAATGGGAGGACTAGGATGGATTGTAGGAAATGATGGGGTATCATATAATTTTAGCTGGCTTTTTGTGTTGAGTATGCTTTTAACTGCGATACAAGTGCTTGCATTAGTTTACATTTTCTATAAAGGAATTAAAGGATCTTTAATAACTAAAGGTACCGCATACTCATCCATACTCGCAGCAGCATCTGCTATAGGCACAATAGAAAGCATGGAAATGTTAAATGCATTTAGCCAATTTCCAAGGTTTATAGCATCTTTAGGAAATCAACAAATTGCATCACTTCCATATCCATGGAATGTTACTCTATCGAGCGCGTTGAACTTAATAGATTATAATACTTTGGCGGCAGCGCCTTTTGCAACCTTCTTTACATCAGTAATGATGGCATTAATGATAGTAGTTCTGGGAGTTTTCATCTATGTTATATTATTTAAAAAGTAATTTTTTTATAAAAATTAAACATATAATGCATAAAGTTAAAATTCAAATATATTTAAAAACAGATTAGAACAAGTTGAATATAAGTGGTGGTAAAGATGCCAAAAGAGATGATATGCAGCTTTTGCGGAAAATCAATAGAGCCAGGAACAGGGAGAATGTATATAGGGCTAAGAGGAGAAATTCTATGGTTCTGCAGCAGCAAATGCTATAAAAATTCAATTAAGCTTAGCAGGAAACCTAGGGAATTGAAGTGGGTAACAAAGCTTTCTAGGAAAACTATTTGATTGCAAAACAAATTTGTGTTGTTTAAATTATAGGATTTTAGCCTTATTTTAGAAGCAAATGTTATATAAGTATATTTAAATTCTCAGTATAACCTAAAATTTTGGTGAGAGATACATGGCAATGGCTGCACCTCCATCTGCATACGATAGGGCTATAACTATATTTTCACCTGATGGTGAACTATACCAAGTTAGGTACGCATTTGAAGCTGTTAAAAAAGGTTGGACGAGCTTAGGCATAATGGTTACTCAAGGAGTCGTTTTGGCTGCTGAAAAAAGAAAAATGCTTCCATTACTTGATCTTGAAGGAGTAGAAAAGATCTATAAAGTTGATGATCATATAGGAGTAACCTTTGCCGGCATGGGTAGTGATGGTAGAGTTTTGATTGATTACGCAAGGCAAGTATCTATAAGACATAGACTAACTTATGGAGAAGCTCCTTCAGTTGAGTATATAACAAAAGCAGTTGCCGATATAAAACAAGCTTATACTCAACATGGCGGATTCAGACCTTTCGGTGTCGCTCTAATATTTGGCGGAGTTAATAGCGATAACATACCAAAACTTTTTAGGACAGAACCAGGTGGTCAATACTTTAGTTATTATGCAGTTGCAATAGGTTTAGGAGGAGATGTTGCAAACAGCTATATGGAAAAACAATATAATAAGGATATGAGTTTAAGCGATGCTATAGAGTTAGCTGTCAAATCTTTATTTAAGAGCAGGGCTGCAACAAGCGATGAAAAGAAAGAAGAATTAATAAACAACTTCGGTCAATACGTAGAAATAGCATATATAGATACGAAACAAAAAGTATTTACAAGATTAAGTGAAAAAGAAATAAATGATATAGCTATTGATAATAAAGGGGAATTATTGAGCTAGCTATTTTTAAAAGATAGAGATAAAATTTAGTATATCTGTTTTTAATATATTAAGATGTATGGTGGTGAAATTGACAAAGAAACAGGAATTTATAATAGCATGGATTGAAATAAAAGGTCAAAAATTTGAAATTCCAGTAAAACCAGATTTGGCATTTAAATTTAGAGAAGGCGAAAAAGTTAGTATATCAGAAGTTTTGTGGGCCGATACTATTTTTAAGGATGTTAAAAAAGGATTAAAGGCAAGCCCCGATTCATTAAAGAAAGCTTTTGGAACTGATGATATAATTAAAATAGCAGAAAAAATCTTGAGAGAAGGTCAAATTCAGTTAACTGAGGAAGAAAGAAAGAAGATGATTGAAGCAAAGCGAAAGCAGATAATTAATTATATTGTAAAAAATACTATTGACCCTAAAGCGGGAAAGCCGATTCCAGAACAAAGAATTGAAAATGCTTTGGATCAAATTAGATTAAACATAGATCCCTTTAAAGCAGCTGAAGCACAGGCATTAGAAGCAGTTAAAAAGCTGTCTATACTAATGCCAATTAAAATAGCCAAAGCTTTATTGGAAATATCTATACCTTCAGAATATTCGTCAAGAGCTTATAAGGAAATTCAGAGATTAGGAGAAGTGAAGAAGACTAATTGGGGATCTGATGGTAGTTTAAAAGTAGAACTTGAAATACCCGCAGGTGCCCAACTAGAGGTGATAGATAAGATTCAAACGCTTGCAAAGGGGCAAGCAAATGTATCTGTTAAGGTGGTATAATCATGAATGTAACCAGAAGGGTGTTAGTTCCAGGAGAAAAAATAGAAGGGGTAAATATTTCAGATTTTTATGTTTATGATTATAAGAACGAAAAAAGGGTTTCAATAATAGGCGTTATAGATCTAAAACAAGAAGGGCAGGTGTCTTATTCTCCTCTGAATGGAGTTTATTTACCTAAAGAAGGCGATACGGTTATTGGATTAGTTACATCTCACGGAGTAGCTAATTGGTTTTTGGATATAAATTCTCCTTATCAAGCTATATTAAGCGTTCAAGATTTCTTTGGGTCTAAACAAAGCAGCCAATTACCAGATGATCCTTTTAAATATCTTCAGATAGGTGAGTATGTTAAAGCAAAAATCGCGGCGTTTGATAGGATTAGAAACCCTTTATTAACAGTTCAGGATAAAGGTTTGGGAAAAATTGTTGAAGGCATAGTTGTTGCTGTACATCCAACTAGAGTTCCAAGAATTATAGGCAAAAAGGGGTCTATGATAGAAATGTTAAAGAACACAACAGGCTGTGAATTTTTTGTTGCTGTTAATGGTATGATTCATATAAAATGTCAAAATGAACAATTGGAAAATATAGCATCAAATGCAGTTAAAATGATAGAATTACAATCTCACATAACTGGACTGACAGAAAAAGTTAAGAAATTCATAGAGGAGGAAAGGAAAGTAAGAGGTGCGTAAAATAATGGCAAGACCACAAAGGTTTATAGATGATGAAGGAAAAAGACTTGATGGTAGGAGGCCAGATGAGATTAGGCCTGTAAAAATGCAAGTAGGTGTGCTATCAAATGCTGATGGCTCTGCATTAGTCGAATATGGATTAACAAAAGTTTTGGCAGCCGTTTATGGCCCAAAAGAGTCTCAAAAATCCATATCATTGCCTGATAGGGCGTCTCTAAGGGTTAGGTACCATATGGCTCCATTTTCTACTGAAGAAAGGAAAAATCCTGCCCCGAGTAGGAGGGAAGTGGAACTATCAAAGGTATTAAGAGAATCTCTTGAGCCTATTGTTATAACTGATTATTTTCCAAGAACATCTATAGATATTTTTATAGAGGTCTTACAATCAGATGGAGGAACTAGGACAGTTGGTGCAACTGCAGCATCTTTAGCTTTAGCTGATGCAGGAATTCCCATGAAAGCCCTAGTTGCAGGGGTAGCTATAGGTAAGGTAGACAATGTATTAGTAGTAGACTTAAATGAGGTTGAAGATATGTATGGTGATGCGGATATGCCGATAGTTGCAGCTCCAGATTTGGGCCAAATAACTTTATATCAATTAAATGGTGTTTTAAGTAAAGAAGAGTTTCATAATGCCATAGATATGGCTATTAAGGTAATTAGTAAACTTGTTGATACCGAGAAGGAGACTTTAAGAGACTCATATAAGGAGGTTGGTGAAGAATGAGTACGACACCGTATAGAGTTCAAATAATTCCCAAGATAAAGAGGGAGTCTTATCTTAATTTATATAGAAAAGGTCAAAGAGCAGATGAAAGAGATTTTTATTCCCCCAGAAAGATAACAATTCAAACAAATGTGTTAGAAAAAGCTAATGGATCTTCATTAGTAAAATTGGGTAACACCCAAGTAATGGCTGGAATAAAAATAGAACCAGGGGAGCCATTTTTTGATACCCCAGATCAAGGAGTATTACAAGTTCATGCAGAATTAGTTCCGTTAGCTTCACCTCAATTTGAGCCAGGACCGCCCGACGAAAATTCTATTGAATTGGCTAGAGTAATTGACAGAAGTCTGAGGGATCCAAAAGCAATTGATTTAAACTCCCTTGCAATAAGGCATGGAGATAAGGTTTGGATGATATGGCTTGATTTATATATTTTAGACTATGATGGTAACCTCTTTGATGCAAGTATGTTAGCAGCTATGGCAGCACTTTTAACAGCTAAAATGCCCGAATATGAAGAGCTTGAAACGGGAGAAATTAAAGTAAGTAAAAATATTTCAAATAATCCAATAAAGATGAATAAAAAAGTTGTTACGGTTACAACTGCTAAAATAGAAAATTATATTTTGGTAGATCCTAATTTAGATGAAGAAATAATATCTGATACAAAGTCTGTAATAGCTTTTGATGAACAAGGTAATATAGTTGGAGCCCAGAAAACTGGCATGGGTTCCTTATCCCAAGAGGAAATTGATAATATTATAAACGTATCAAGTTCAGCAGCTCAAGTATATTTTAAATTGCTAAACGATGCACTAAAAAGTGAAGTGAAAGAAGAAAAAGGGTGATAAATAATGGTCTACAGCCACACAAAAATAGTAGGTCCCTCTGGTAAGTATGGTCCTAGGTATGGATCTACTTTAAGAAAAAGAGTAAAGTCAGTCATGGAAAAAATGTATCAAGATCACCAATGTCCCTTCTGTGGAAGTGTTGGTACAGTAAAAAGAGAATCTGCTGGAATATGGGTATGCAAAAAATGTGGTCATAAGTTTGCTGGAGGATCTTTTACACCAAGATCTGAGCTATCAATATATCTTCCTAGATACTACAAATCAATGTAACTCGTGATGTATATTGTTTGATATACCTTCGAAAATTAGAGAATTTTTTAATAAAAATACAATTATACAACCCATTTTGATAACAAGTAGTAGAGATCCGAGCCAAAGGACAAGAACTTTTATAAATGAAATATCAAGTGTTTTACCAAATAGTATAAAAATCACACGAGGTAAGCTATCTTTAGAGGATTTAAATTATATAATTTTAAAATATAATATAGAAGAATTAATTATAATAGGAGAGTTTAAGGGAAATCCAGGAAGGATAGAAATATACATTCCAAATAAAAATTATGATAGGCCGAAAAAATCTTTTGAAATGATTATCAATGGTGTTACTTTAAGGAAGGAATTAGGTATAAATGAGAAAATAAAAGTGAAAGGGGTTGTTATTAAAAAGTTAAATGAATATAACGAAATAGATCTTAAATATATTGAATTTTTATCTAAAATATTTAAGATTCCGCTTAGTAACGAAAATTTAAAAGATAATGAAGCTTATCTTCTTGTTAAATTTAATTTACCAATGTTAGATATTTCGGTTTTTAATAATAAAGGTAAAAACATAGGTCCAAATTTTAGGTTAAAACTTAAAGGCGTATAATAATGGAGATAATATTTAAAATTTGTGTAGGTAATGTGGCAAACGCTTTATATAGGTCTTTAATCGCTGAAGTTAATCAAGAAGCTCCAAAAAAAGGGAAAGTTAGTATTGAATATAATAATGATTGTTTATATTTAACAATTAGTAGCGATACATTATCAGGTTTGCGTGCTTTATCAAATTCGTATTTAAATCTTATTTATGCTATGCTGACCTCCTTCCCGTCTTGAGGGGCTCCTCTAGGCGTTTCATAGTTTTATAGTTTGCACCTTTATTTTCATTATTTAATAGCTAGTTGGTAAAAGCCAACTTGTTCCATTTTCAACATTATAAAAAGGGTGGTCTTCTGTTCATTATTTATCCTTAATCTGAAGAATCCTTCTGCTTTTTTTAAGACTAGGATATAGTTATTTATGTCTACCCAAAAAGATGCCTTATTTAATCCTTTCAAAATTAAAACCTACTCATAATATGGGATATTTTGTATTTGTTATAATTAAAATCATGTTAATTTTTACAATATAATTTATTTATAGAATGGTTTTAATACATCATATCTATTGTATCGAGCCACCATTTTATTTCATCATTAGACATTTTTTTATGGTAATTTATACCTTCGATTTCGGCCATGACAACTTCAATATCATCATTTTTATTTTTTCTTAGTACTATATGCATGCTTCTATTATAATCTGATGTATCATCCAATTCAGAAGCTTCTTGAAGAGAAGGTGTATTAAAATAAATCTCTATTAAATCATTTTCTTCTTTATATGAATAAGTTGGATTGTTTTCTAAAAATTTCATAAGTTTTTGATATTTTATCAATTACCTTCACCACCAATAGTTGTAAAGCCCGCCCATCTGAGCGGAAAGTTTATTGACTCAATATTGTTAAGAATAAAAAAGGTTATAAATTTTTGATTTTTTTGAAGTTGCTACACGATAAGTCTAATAGACTATGAGCCATATGCCACCCTTAGCAGAGGGGGCTCTGATAATTTATGCAGACCCTGCGAGGAGTGCTTGAGGTGAGAGATACCTATGGGGCAAGAACTTCCAATCTTTATCGCAGGAGCAGTTATATTTGTTTATTTTAGTAATTGGAGTTAATATTTATAGATATAATTTTCCAAAATGTTAAAATAAATATTCTAACTTTTTAACTTTATTAAATTATTATTATTGGATGTAACATGAATTCGAAAAATCTAATAAATTTGCTAAAAGGTATTAGACCATGGAGCCTACCTATGACTTTGTTTGACTATATCTGACCTCTTCCCCGCCCTGAAGGGCGAGTTTCCTGAGGTCTTAAGGGTTACACCCCTTTTATGCTACTCTATTATCCCCCAAGCCGATATTGCGGGAGAAATCGGCTCCCGCTCCTCATGTTTTAAGGGTTGATCGGCCTGGAGTCCTATTTTATTACACTTGTTAGTTGGGGTAGAGGCGTACCTCATGTTTCAGTGACGCATACCCCTTCAGCAGCTGTATCAATTTTTAATAAGTTTCTAAACTTAAAAAACTTTACCCCGCCCCTAGAAGGGGTTTGTCGTTCGCTTTATCATATTCTATATCTCTTATGTTATTTATGTTCATTACTGTGAATAAATAAACCGAAGGTGGAAGCCCAACTATTAATGGTATATAACTAATCCGGCCAGTTGCCAAATAGAAAGCTCCTAATGGAATGACTACTCCCCAAGCTAAGTAAGCTGTTAGCTCTCCCAAGGCGTTATATTTCAAATAGAGCGGAAATCCAGAGTAGCCGTAGGCTAAAATAAAACCTATTAAACCTAAAATTATCGATAAAGGCCTTCCCTCAAGCGTCAATATTAAGCCAAGAGAAATCGCTATAGCAGACATAGCATATCCAAACATTAGTGTGGCATCTGGACTTAGTATTTTATGTATAATTAAATGAAATCTTCTAACCATACCTTTTTCGCTATCTATACCTTTTTTAAAATCGAAATAATCATTAAAAACGTTTGAAGCTATATGTAAGATGATAGAGCCAATTAAACCAATAATTGTTAGCCAAAGACTTATTCTATGAAATATTATTGACGATACTATTATAACTGATAAAGCGAACGACAAACCCCTTCTAGGGGCGGGGTAAAGTTTTTTAAGTTTAGAAACTTATTAAAAATTGATACAGCTGCTGAAGGGGTATGCGTCACTGAAACATGAGGTACGCCTCTACCCCAACTAACAAGTGTAATAAAATAGGACTCCAGGCCGATCAACCCTTAAAACATGAGGAGCGGGAGCCGATTTCTCCCGCAATATCGGCTTGGGGGATAATAGAGTAGCACCCGTAAAAGGGGTGTAACCCTTGAGACCTCAGGAAACTCGCCCTTCAGGGCGGGGAGGAGGTCAGAGAAACGCTGGGGCTAAAACAATTGCCATACTATTAGGTAAAACTAAAGCAAAAGCTTTATTCTTAATTGAATTATTTATGCCTTATGCCTTTATATATTTAGGTATTTTTATATTTAAAATTTTGCCGATAACAACCATATTTGCTAACGTAACATTAATATATAATTATTTCATAATAAAAAATTTAATTAAAGACAGATTAGCGACATTAGATGTAATTACAGCAATGCAGGCATTATTCTTTGGAATTTTTTATTCTATCAGTATTGGTGTATTCAAATTATTTTAATAGAAACCTTAATATTAATTAAAAAGAACGATAGCTAACTTTAAAAATTCCTCTTCTAACTTACAGTGTAGAGCTAAGAATAAGATAAATGATGAGGTAGAAAATTATGTCTAAATCTATGTACCATTATATAGCAAATGCATGGAAAAAACCCTATGAAAAAGAGCATGCGGTATTAATGCGCCAAAGATTGATTGCATGGAGAAATGAGCCTACTATAACTAAACTTGAAAAGCCTACTAGACTGAATAGGGCAAGAGCCTTAGGATATAAAGCTAAGCAAGGAGTAATTGTTGTTAGAGTCAAGGTAAGAAAAGGTGGAATGAGAAAGCAAAGACCAGTATCTGGTAGAAGACCTAAAAGAATGGGGGTAAATGCTATAACAGTCGGTAAGAGCTTAAGACTAATTGCTGAGGAAAGGGCGCAGAACAGATATCCTGATTTGGTGGTGCTAGGGAGCTATTACGTTGGTGAAGATGGTATTCATAAATGGTATGAAGTAATCCTAGTTGACCCAAATAATCCATCAATAAAGAACGATAAAGATTATTCATGGGTTATAAATAGTTCTAGCAAATACGGGAGACCAAATCGCGGACTTACATATGCAGGCAAGAAGGTGCGCGGGATTGCTAATGGAAGAGGGCTTAATAATAGTCATAGCCATAAATGGAAGAAAAAAGAAAAGGAAAGGAAGTTAAGAAAAGGACACGAAGCAAATAGGCATGTAAGATATTTTAATACGAGTAGGGATTAAACTATTTTTTGGTGCAGGTGTTGATTAAATCTGTAGAAATAAGAGTTTTTGTTCACGCTACAGAAGATAAGGAAAAGATTATAACTGCTTTAAAAAACATTATTAAGGATGATTTTAATATTATAGAAGAACATTACGAAGGTTATTATGGTAACTCGATTGTTGTAATAAGTTGTTCTATAGAAGGTGAAAATGCGGAAAAAATTCTTGATAATATACTAGATAATTTGTCAAGGCCTGATAAAGATGATATTTTAAAGACATTTTATGATAGGATTGGAAAAGGTAGTGCATTTCATATTAGGCTTAATAAGCAAAAAGCATATCTTGGAGAATATGCAATAAGTGATTCAGATGATGTAATTAAATTGGTCTTTAAGTTAGATAATAAATTCAGCTTAGAAAAATTAAGACAGTTAATAGTAAATAAGCACAGTAACGTGGGAAAATGAATTATATAGACCTTTCAGTAAATCCGAAAAGCTATGATGAATGGGTTAAAATGGCTGAAAAATTAAGCAAATTAGGTTTTAATTATGTCGGTTTGGAATCAAAATTTATTAATGACAAAATTATGAAAATTGCAGAAGAATACTCAATTAATATAATTAAAAGGAATACTTATAAAATAAATAATAAAGAAGAATTAAACGATATACTAAAAATTAACAGAAAAGATTTTATGTTAGTTGTTGAGCCTAAAAATAATCATATTTTAAATTCATTGAGTCTAATTCAAGAGGTTAACTCTATAAGAATAAATGTTGAAAATAATATTAGAATTAATAAGAGCCTAAAAAATTTATTTAATATCGCTAAAAAAGGAGTTATTGAAATAAGCATGAGACCTCTTTTATATAATAATAATAATTTATTTTTTTTAAGAGAATTTATAAATTTAATTAGGAATTCTGTTAAATTAAAAGTTAAGTTTTATGTAGTTAGTGATGCAACCTATGAATACGAGCTTTGGCATCCAGCTTACATTAAAAGTTTATTTATGATCTTAGGTATTGAAAAATCCCATGCTATAATGGCTTTAACTACTTATCCATATAGTGCTTTTCTTCAATCGAAATCTTAACCATATTTAATTATTTTATAAGCAATTCTTGTTTTTAGAACATCAGGTAATTATTGTTTATTGTTATATAATAGAAATATTTTAAAATTTCTTATGCTATACAAATTTGGTGAATTTTGTGGAAGAAAAAGTTGATCTTAACATAAAAGTTTTATTGGTCGAATATACTAAAGATGCTCCAAAAATTATAGCTTCTGCTTCAAAGATGAGTACTTCTAAAAAGACTGTTAGAGGACTTCTTGAAATAAAACAAGATGAAATAGATACCTGGATAAAAGAAACGTTTAAAAGAAATCACTTTAGCCCATGGGAACATAGCTCCTATACATTTATGATTGAAGGTTGTTCTAGAGTGTGTTCTCATCAGCTTGTAAGGCATAGAATTGCAAGCTTTACTCAACAAAGTATGAGGTATACAGAGGCTTCTCTAAGGGATATGGCTTTATTATTAGGCTCTAAAATTAATATGAATTGTCCTGAAAAACCAAAAAAAGGTGATAGAGAAGCTTACAAGTGCTATAGTGAAGCTCTTAGAAATTCAGTATCTATGTTGAGTACTAAGGAATTAATAGATGCAGCAAACTTAGCATATGTATTTCCTCCAATGATGAAAAAAGAAAGAGCAGAAATCTATGCGAAATCATTGATAATAGCTACGGCAAACTATTATCATCTTCTCTCGACAGGATTATCAAAAGAAGATTCAAGATTTATAATACCGATGTCTGTAAGAACTAAAATTACAGTAACTATGAACGCTAGGGAACTTATTCAAACTTTCTTCCCATTAAGGATGTGCACAAGAGCCCAATGGGAAATTAGAAAAGTAGCATGGCTACTATGGAGTGAATTAATTAAAGTTCACCCAGAATTATTTAAATATGCAGGGCCGAGTTGTGTGCATCTTGAAAATATAAACAGGGATGAACCACAAACTTTAAAGGATTTTATAGAAGGTAATAGTCTCTTTACTATAAATAGATGTCCAGAATTAGTTAAAAATAATGGAATAAGAGCTTGTCTTTTAACAGCTTATAATACTTTAAACTTATAATTTTAAATAAGAATTGACAAAAATCATAAAAAGTTTTAAAAGATATAATGCTAATAATAATAATTAGCCGGGTCGTCTAGCGGCCAAGGATTCGGGGCTCTGGACTCAAATATGGGAGAACCCCCGAGACCGGGGTTCGAATCCCCGCCCGGCTATAATTAAATTGCAAATGGGTTTCAATGTTTAATAATTGGTTCAATAATTTTATACAATTCTGGATCGGAATTTCTAATCTTATCAATGCTCCATGGTTTCCATTTTCCGTTCTTTACTTTACCAATAACATTAATTATCCACGATTTATAAATTTGTGAGCAATTGTTATAATTTTTACAGCTATTGTTTATAAATTCATAAATTTGACTTATAGCTTCTTCATCGCTCATTCTCTTAATATTTATAAGATATCTTGATATTACATAGAGTATTAACCTAGTTCTGCCATCGGGAACGCCGCTCTTTATTATTTTATCAATCCAATTGAATTTTTCTATTAAGCTTTCTCTATATATTGTGATAGCGCAATCCGAAGGATTTGGGCAATATTTTTTTATTAATTCTTGAACTGATTTATTGCACTCATCGTCGGATTTTTGACAATTATTAATTATTTTTTCAAATTCCACTTTACAAGCACCAGAATTTTTTATTGCTTAAGAGGATAATATCTTCATAGTTATAAAGCTGCGAAGGTTTTTAAATAACCTATAATAATTATGTTCCAAAGACCATCTGAATTCTTGCTATTTCAGGTCCTGTTGTATCTTCTCCGACTATAGCTCCTTTTGTATTAACTATTAGTCCTGTTCTTATAAATGATACTCCAAAGTTAACTGTTCCTGTTTTAAAAGGAACTTTAAATATATCTTCTAAAAACTTTATTTCTTCATCTGAAACATCAGGATGAACCAAACCACCTACATTGGTCACGGCTATGATGGCTCCTACAGTAGGTATACCAACTACGCTTCTTTTAAATACTTCTACACCCAAATTATCTTGGATTTGTTTAATTATATCGTCCTCAAAATAAGGATAAACTAGTGCTGCTTTATCATTAGCTACAATTAAATTTCCAACAGCGTTATTTCTGCTAGATAAAACTAATACATTTAAATCTTTAGAAGACTTTTTTATCAAATCAACTTCATTATCAGTTATGCTTCTAGATAAAATTAATCCATTATTATTACCAGACATTAAAACTCCGATGAGTCTAGTGTTAGCTATAGAGATTTCTGTTATATCTGTTTGCAATATTTGGCTTATCTCTTCTACATCTTTCTTTTGAAGCCCTTGGGGAATAAATGTTATTTTATCATTACCATACACGTAAACTCCTATATTGCTATTCCCAAAAATAGACATTTTAGCAATTTCGAAAGGCAAAAACTTCACCTATAATTTTATTGTTTATTTTTTATTTCATATTTTCCTACTCTTACTTTTTCTCCGGCAAGTCTAACTAACACTTTTTTAACAGATTCTCCTTCTTCAGGTTTGAATTCCTTCATTTCAACTATTATTTTTACCCTTCTTGGAGGTTTCTCTATGCTGTTTTTCCATATAAATGAGTTTACATCGTCCATAATAACTACATCTTGGAGACTAACCTTTACATTTTTTGACACAAATTTCCTAATATAATCAACAGCCCTTTTTGCTCTATTACTCCTTCTTCCGAAGTAAATTCTTTTTAATGGCACAACATAAACAAATGCCTCTCCAACTTCCATAGACCATCCCTCACACTTTCAATTTTGAGGTCCTCCAATTTCTTCTTCTAGGGTTGCTTGTATATTTTCTTAATGTTTTAACCACGACCCAAACTGGAACGGATTCATTACTTTTATTGGCTTTTGCAAGTCTCAATTTTCTTGCTAAATGCTTATTCCTTGCCATTGTTTTTCACCTACTTCCACTTAAATTTGAACTCGTACTCCTTTCTAGATCTGTTGTCTAGTTCTATTAATATATTTTTTACAACATCTTCAGTAACTGGGGTATTTAATCTACCCATTTGGACTAGTCTAATTATAGTTTCTTCTGCAATTTTTGCCAAATCTGGTTTAACTAGCTTTAAGTTATTTAACCTATCTAAGGCATTTGGTTCCATAATAGCCCTTAAAATAGCTAGCTTTTGTGCTTCTTGTTCTTCTTCCATTCTTTTCCTTCTTTGTTCTTCTTCCATTCTTTTCCTGAGTTCTAATAGTCTTCTTTGTTTTATAGCCTCTAATTCATCATCATCGCTGTAATCGCTAAAGTCATCACTCAAACTTCTCACCACTAGTTTTAGTTAAAAATGAGCCTAATAAACAATTTTTTGTTTATTAAAAATTTCTGAGATTCATTATGCAATGTTAAACATAACAATGATTTTTTATAAATATAAATTTTTATGGAGCTAACCTCCTTCCCGCCCTAAAGATCGAATTGGTTGTAAATAAGTTTTAATAGATTTATAATTTAAATATATATTAAGGGCGAATTAAAAATTGGTCAGAACATTCATCGCAGTAGACATGAATGATGCTAGTATTATAGGAAAGATTGAAAAAATTATAGATCATTTAAAAAGCTTTAATGTTAAAATGAAGTTTGTTGAAACTGAAAACTTACATATAACTCTAAGATTTTTGGGAGAAATAAGCGAATCCGATGTAAAGGTTATTAAGGAAAATATAATAGATAAATTAAAATGCAGTCCTTTTAATATGACTTTAAAAGGTGTAGGGGCATTTCCCAGTACCGAAAATCCGAGAGTAATATGGATAGGTATACTAGAAGGTTTTGAAACACTTAAAAATATAAAAAAAGAAATAGACAATATGCTTGTAAAGAACGGATTTAAGATAAATTATGAAGAATTCGTTCCTCATTTAACCATTGCAAGGGTAAAATTTGGAAAATCGAATGCTTTATCTAAGTTTTTAATTGATTATAAGGATATTGAATTTGGCAATGTAAATATTAATTCTATTAAGTTAAAGAAAAGTACTTTGACTAAAAACGGTCCTATTTATAATAATTTAGCGGAGGCAATTTGTAAATGAATTGCAACAGGTCAGAATTAGAAGCATACGTTTTAGATAAAATTAAGCCAAATAAATTCCAAAGAAATATATTAGAAAAATTTTCGAATATAATCAAACAAAGACTTTATAGCTGTATGGAAAAGAATGGTTTAGAGGTAGAAATAGAAGAAGTAGGTAGTTTTGCTAAAAATACATTATTAAATGATAAGTGGGAATCTGATATATTTGTCTTAATAAAAAATAAAGATGATGATTGGATCAATAATAAAGGGAAAGATCTTTTATTATCATGTTTAGGAGATTTTCCTACAATTATAAAATATAGCCAGCACCCTTATGTAACAGTTTCATATATGGGACTAGAAGCTGATGTTGTTCCAACAGTATTTGTAGAAAAACCAAGGAAGAAAGGAATGGGAGTTGAAAGAACTCCGTTTCATACTAGATATATAAATTCTAAACTCAATGAATGTCAGAAAGATGATGTAAGGCTGTTAAAGTCTTTTCTAAAAGGTATATCAATATATGGCGCTGAAAGCCATGTAGAAGGATTTTCTGGATATCTTTCAGAGTTGCTAATAGCATATTATAAATCATTTCACAATACATTAATAAACGCATCAAAATGGAGAGAACTAGTATACATAGATATAGAAGAAAATGGAGATAAAGATTACTTAGTTAAAAAATATCCTATGTCTAGGTTGATAGTTGTTGATCCTATAGATCCTTATAGAAACGTTGCAGCTGCTGTTAGTATAAAAAGTTTGTCAACATTTATATTGGCTTCAAAACTTTATCTAGAAAATCCTAATGCAGCATTTTTTCATAGATTCTCATATAATATTAAGTCAAATATAAATGCACCTTTATTACTAATATTACTCTATGGAGATTATTTTAATTATCCACCCACAGATGTTTGGGGGAAATTAAAGAAGATTTCGGAAAATTTAGAAAAATTTGTAGAAAATTTTGGAATTAGAATACTTAAGGTATCTTATTATACAAATGAAACAAATTTGGGAGCTATAGGTTTTTTAATAGATAACCCGACTATACCTAAGATAGATTTTCTGGAAGGGCCTTCAGTTTATGATGATGTTAATAGCATAAAATCTTTTATCAAAAAAAGGATTAGTGAGGGAGGTATATCATTTATTAAATATAATAAATTATATGGAGGGAGGGATAAGAAAATTAGAGACTTAATTGATTATATAAAGAACACTATATCAGAATCAGGTGTAAATTACACTAAAAAAATTGAAGTTGATATTTTCGAGAATTATGAAAAAATAAGAGTTAATGGTGATATCAAAGAATGGGTGAAGAACTCTCTTTATTCAACTCCTGCATGGATGGTAAATATATAGGAGATTTAATTTCATTAAACATACTTTGTTATCCAAATTATAAAAAATGTAATATATATAATAGGTTAGATCAAGCTGAACTTTTGGGAATAGAAAAAATTTGCAATTTTGGGGATTATCTTATTTTTAGTAATAAATACAATAAATTTCATATATTAGGAAAAGGCCATTCTAGTATGGTTTTTCTGGGCTATGTTAAAAAGTTAGGATTAAAGGCTATTAAGGTTAGAAGGACTGATAGTAAAAGAATAAAACTAATTGATGAAGGAAAAATTCTAGAAAAATTATCTAAATATGGCATAACACCAAAGGTATATGGATACTCAAATGATTTTTTAATTATGGATTATGTCGGCAGGATTAACCTAAAATACATAATACAGAAAGAGAATAAATTAGGCATTTTAAATTATGTAATAGAAGGTCTCCAATCTGCTAAAATTATGGATTATACGGGTATAATACATAATGAATTAAATAGGCCGTGGAAAAACGTATATTATCCTAGTTATCCGAGGGCTTTTCCAGCTCTTATAATAGACCTAGAATCCTATTCAACAGGGTGTGGTAATATAAACAAATATGTTGGAGGCATAATTGGGAAATTAAATCTTATTAAATATTCAGTTAATTTACAAAAATTACTTTATAGGTATAAGGCAAAAAACTGTGATCCATTAATGTTTAATTATTTAAGAAAAGAATTAATAAGAATCATTAACATTAGCTTTATCTGAATCATTCATGTTGGATTTGCCACTTATGTTATCTGGTACACTGCTTTTTGTATTTTCTAATAGGGCATAACCATTATCAGAGTATAACTTATTAAACATTGATAATGTGAAAAATTTTATGCTCTTGGGTTTCATGCTTAAAGGTTCACCGCAAACTGGGCAGGTGTGCCCATCAAAACCGCTTAGAGCTTTTTTAGGCACTGGAGGTCCATTAAATTTATTTTTATCTTTTTTGTCTCCTATGGCATATCTGTATAGAATTGTTCCGCATTTTTTACATACTATTAATATCTTTCCCTCGCTTGAAGCCTGATTCAATTTTGGTCACCAATAACGCCTGTAATCCTCAGTATTACTTATTTCTCAGAATATATTAATAAGTAACCTATTTGCATAATTTTAAATAGAGCAAGTAATTCAATAATTAAAAAATAAAACATAATTGAAAGTTTGCATAATTTTAATATAAATGAGTTAGTATTACTGAGTAGAAAATTTAGGTAAACGTAACTCAGATTTAATTAAAAAATAAAAAAGATCTCATAGAATTTGCTTTTAAAAATATCAGGAAAAAGAACAAAATTAATTTAACTATATAATAAATTTTTATGGTCTTTTTATTATCGATGAAACTAGAATATGCGTTAGAATTTTTAATCTCATAATGCGAACTAGAAAAAGGAAGGGGCCGTCGTCTAGCTTGGTAGGATGCCAGCCTGGGGAGCATTTCCCTATCCACCAGAGATATGCCTAGATCGCTGGTGGTCCGGGGTTCAAATCCCCGCGGCCCCACTAGGGTGAGAAAATGAGTTCCAATATAATAAAGGTGGGAAATAAGCAGATAGAGATAAATGATGAAGTGCTATTGAAGATAAGGAAATATGCAAATACAGAGATGACTTTAGAGGAGCTATCTAAACAACTAGGTCTAGATGGGTGGGAAGAGGCTTATGAATTTATCAAAAAGGTTCCAGCTTGGTTACTCAGAAGTTACAGCAAAAGTTTAGTTAAGGGAAGTTGAAATCTTAATCCAATATCAAATCAGGTTTTAATGATAAAATTTTATTTTGCAGTTCTCTTCTAATAAATTTACTCATATGCACCAATGCAGCTCCTTTATTAGGTATTCCGTATATTATTAAAGAATTATCAGGAGCACAGGATAGTACAGGTAATGCGAGAATATCCTCCTCTCCGTTAACATAAATTATTGTTTTTTTACTGTCATTTAATATTTTGCATAAATTGTCTAAATTATCGTATATTAATATTCCTGCCGGATTTTTTACATTTATAAAAGTGTATTGATTAATTAATTCAGAATTTAATGAAAAAACTTCTTTATTTCTAAGAGTTTTGCCATCGATTATAATTATATCTGGTTTTCTATTAGCCTTAAAACAATAATATGTAACAACGTCTCCTACACATGCAACTTTTTTCCAATTATATGAATCTATGTACTGACTTAGTTCCCCGTAAACCAGTTTTCCTCTTGGTTGTGAAAAATCAAATCTTACTTTTTGAGGTATTGTTAATCCAAGTAATTTCATAATTAATATCCTCATATCATTTTATTATATAGGAACCTGAAACTTTGATAGCAAACGTTCCTTTTTTGTTAAACTTTAAATCTTTAGCTATTTCCGATTCATTACTTATTACAATAAATAAACCTTCCCAATCTTCAGTAAAGCTATTTCCACCACAAATAGGGCACACATTGGCGTCTCTTGGAACTAGATACCCACAATTCTTACAAGCCTTCATAGCTATTTTCTTTGTAGGCGCTTTTCTTGGCATAGTAATCACCAATCTCTTAATTTAAAATAAAATTAATATGTTTTTATTAAATCTTATATTTTTTATAATAATTTATTAAAAATTATTAAAAATTATTTTATATCATAATTTCAAGTAAGTTTATAAAATAATGATTTATCTAATATAACATAAATTTGTATTAACAGGTAGCAAAATATCTATTCCTAATTTCTATTGAAAATATGTCTAAAAAGAGGTTGGGATAATGCCTAGAAAGGAAGAGGAGGAAGAGGAAGAAGAGTCAAGTGAAGAAGAATTCGAAGACTTAGACGAAGAATGGGAAGAAGATGAAGAAGAATTCGAAGACTTAGACGAAGAATCGGAAGAGGAGGAAGAGGAAGAAGAGTCAAGTGAAGAAGAATTCTAGACCTTAAATATTATTGCTTAATTTTTTGATTTGGTTGTATTTTAGTTTCTAGGTTTATATAATTTATAATTATTTATTTAAAATTTTCTAAAAATAATATATAAATATATAAAAGCACTGCTATGATATTAATAAGCAGAGAATAGAGAGCGTTTACACTATGTCTGAGAATCAAGATAAATGGTATATTCAAAATGGAGGTAAAAACAATCTTTTTGAAATAGCAGATACATCAAAGAACGTTAAATTAATGGTTTTTAGACTTCTTGGAGCTCTTAAATATTTTTATTCTTTTAAAGAATTAGAAGAGAGATTAAATGTACCGGCACAGATCCTATGGAGATATGTAACCTTAAGAACTGTGCCAGAAAGGACTACTGCAGAGAAAATTTTAAACAAAATACGTTCAACGCATATAATAGATGACATATTAGCTAAATATTATATAGAAAATGAAGAACTTTGGTCTCTTTTAAGTAATCCAGGTATTATGACATTAGCTGGTCTAAGGGCTTTAGATGATCTAAAAGATGAAAAAATTAATGTAGTCGTTACAGCTCCAGACAGTTATGCAGCTGCCTTAGGAGCAACATTTTCATCATTATTTCATGCTAAGTTATGTGCGGCATCACATAGTCCCTACTCTAAGCATATAATATCTAAAAACTACAAGCTAACGTCAGAATTTTTTGACGTTTTACTTTTACCTAGAGAATGTGTGGCAAGGAAAAGTAAAATAATAATTATAATGATTGATGGAAATAAAACGGCTCTATTGAGCTCAATGTTAGATTTGGCAATAACAAGGCAGGCTCATGTAGAAGGGATAGTAGCTGTCATAGGTTCTAAGAGTAAAATAGATGAGCTTTCTAAGTCTAAACTTAAATATAATACAAAATCTATAGTATTGATTAACACTGATGATATAAAAGAAACAAAGCACAAAGAACAGAATATTAAAATGGATTTTAAATAATTAAAATTAAATTTTCTCAATAAAAATATATAAATTTGTTAATCTAACAATTTAAAATTAAATTAAGCCTTTAGTTGGTTAAAATAAGTTAACAAATTCCTTCATGAAGGTATATATTTTAATGCTTATTCTGACCTCTTCCCCGCCCTGAATAGCGGGAATTCCCTGAGGTCTTAAGGGTTACACCCCTTTTATGGTACTCTATTATCCCCCAAGCCGATATTGCGGGAGAAATCGGCTCCCGCTCCTCATGTTTTAAGAGTTGATCGGCTTGGAGTCCTATTTTATTACACTTGTTAGTTGGGGTAGATGCATACTCATGTTTCAGTAACGCATACCCCATTAGCAGCTGTCCAATTTTTAATAAGTTTTTAATCTTAAAAAAAAACTTTACACCGCCTCTAGAAGGGGCTTGTCGTTCTTTTTATCATGATAATGAATCATAAATTGAATAATTTCGATACTAAAGCTTTAAGATCTTATTTTTTAAGAGTTAGATCTTATTAAGGGCTTGATCCAAGTCGTTTATTATGTCTTGTACGTCTTCTAGACCTACAGATAGTCTGATTAATTTTTCAGAAATGCCTAATTCTTTTTTGTCATTTTCACTAATATATCTTGAAGCAGTTATTGAAGGTAATGTAATAAGGCTTTCAGTTCCACCTAAGCTTGGGGATGGTTTGACTAACTTTAGATTTTTTATGAAATCTTTTGTTTCTTTCACATTACCCTTAATTTCAAATGATAAAACCCCTCCAAAATAGGGTTTTTCAAAAACTTTTTTAGCTACACTATTGTAGGGGCTATCTTTTAGGCCTGGATATAAAACCCTCGAGATTTTACTTTTATCCTGTAAAAATTCTGATATAGCCTGTGCATTTTCCGATTGCTGTTGAATTCTAATAGGCAAGGTTTTTATTCCACGTAGTGTTAAATAAGCTTCAAACGGTTGTTGCATATTACCTAATAATCTTCTCCACTCCCATAAATCATTAATTAAACTTGATTTACCAGATATTGAGCCTCCCATACTATCATTATGACCAGACATGTATTTGGTAGTACTGTTTAATATTAGATTGAAACCATATTTAGACGGTTTTAACAATATTGGAGAAGCAAACGTGTTATCAATTATTATATTTGACTCTGTCTTTTTTATTATTTTTCCGATTTCAGAGACATCTAAAACTTTTAAGGTTGGATTTGTTAAGGATTCTATTAAAATCAGATCATAATTATTGTCTTCTATTTCCCTAATAATGCTTTCATGACTAGGAAATACTTTTTTTATTGTGATACAATATTTATCGGATAGATTTTCAAAAAATTGTATCGTCGAGCCATACATTTCTTTTAATAGTAATACTTTTGATCCCTTATTTAAAAAATTCATTCCTAAAGTTGATATTGCTGCCATTCCACTGCTGAAAACCAAGGCATCTTCCGTTTGCTCTAAAGAAGCTATAACTCTTTCAAGGACTCTTAAAGATGGATTTTCTTCCCTATAATATTTTATTACTATATTTCTATCGCTTTTTTTAGATAATTCCTCATCTATGTATTTATAAACAGATCCTAAATATATAGGGGGAATAATTGAGCCGAATTCATCCGAATAATCATTTATTATGGATTTTGTTTTGTCTCCCATCTTAATCCCCTCAGTGTTTTGAAGTTAAGAATTTAAGTAAAAAACGTTTGTAGTATATTTCCTTATAAAATATTTATTACTGTTTTGTTAAATTTTTTGAAATAAATAATAAATATTCTTGTTTTTATATAGCGAACTTATAAACTTTAAAAAAACAATTTACACGGATCAAAATGGTATTTGATGAGAAACTTAAAATATTAAATAGGTTGCCAGTCTTAACATATAATAGAGAAAATGTAGCTATAATTAGTGATATACATCTTGGATACGAAGAAGCTATGGCATCCCAAGGAGTATATTTACCAAGGTTGCAATTAAAGAGGGCAAAAAATATTATAAGTGAAATAAGTAAATATAATTTTAAAAAAATTATAATAGCAGGTGATTTAAAACACGTATTTGAAAAATTGACAAGGCAAGAAAGAGCAGAGATATTGGAATTTATGAGTAGTGTAGCAAAATTGAACATTAAAGAAATTATATTGGTTAAAGGTAATCATGATACTTACGTATCAAATTTACTAAAAGACTTGGGCATACAAGTAGAAGAAAACTACTTAGATTTAGGTGATGGAATAGCGGTTGCTCATGGTCATAAAATTTTTGATAATATTGAGAAATATCAATTTATTGTAATGGGTCATGAACATCCCAGCGTAGAGATTAATTTATCTGGTAGCAAAATAAGGTTACAGGCATTACTAAAAATGCCTCTAAAGAATGGATCAATCGCATTAGTTTTACCCCCGATAGGCTTATATCAAACTGGCACTGTTGTTAATCTAGATAAAAATTCGTACTTATCCCCAATATCTAGAGAATTAGGGGATATAGAAAATGTTATACCAATTATAGTTGATAGAGAAATAGGGATTATAGAATTACCCAAGTTAGGAAACATATTTAGAAAACAAGATATATAATAAATGGATAAATTCCTATGAAAAATTTAAGTTTATATTTTAGGAAAATTAATTTTATTATATATTTTAGTTATTAATTAATCTGAATATTTTGTAGTATAACAAATTAATTTTTATTAAATAAATTTAACCTTTTTTGCGACTTTTTAACATGGTTAAAGGTGATTAAAATGAGCTTAGTTAAAATTGAAAGACTTGCAACAGGGGTTATTGGTTTTGACAAATTAATATCTGGAGGAATTCCAAGAGGATTCTTTGTTGCTGTGGTTGGAGAACCTGGAACTGGAAAAACTATTTTCGGTATACATTATTCTTGGCAAGGTATAAAAGAGAATGACAAAATAATATATGTAACGACGGAAGAGAGCAGAGAAAGTATAATCAGACAAGCAAAGATGTTTGGGATGAACTTAGATGAGGCTGTAGATAATAATAAGATGATAATTATAGATGCCCTCATGAAATCAACTAATGATGAATGGACACTTACAGAAACTGATGTGGACGAGCTTGTTAAGAAGATAATAGACGCTAAAAGAAAATTGGGTTATGGTAGAGCAAGGCTCGTTATAGACAGTATGTCTACATTTTGGCTGGATAAACCTGCAATGGCCAGAGTTTATAGTTACAATATAAAGAGAGTATTATATAAATGGGATTTTACAGCGTTATTAACAAGCCAATATGCAATAACAACTTCAAGCGCATTTGGTTGGGGAGTAGAGCATGTAGCTGATGGTATTATTAGGTTTGGAAGAAGAATTTCTAATGGAGAATTAAAAAGATATGTTCTTGTAGAAAAAATGAGGCAGACTCCACATGATTTAAGAGTACATTACATTAAAATAGAAGATAAGGTAGGCATGAGAATAGAAGAGGCAACAAATTTAAGGCATGAAGATATATCTATGCCAGACAAGTTAAAAAAGAAAATTCAAGATAATAAAGATAATTTTTAACACAAAAAATTAAATATTTTTGAACATCTTAATAAATCTTTTATATTATTTTGGTTTGAATTTAAATTTTCAGATTTTTATTATAAGTATTTATTATATCCTTTTTAAATAATTTTTTAAATAATTTTTTAAATTTTTTCTTATTCCTTTATCTATTAAAATTACTATTAAATAAAATATTAATGCTTGTATTAATCCAGGAATAGCCAAATATTTTATATCGATTAAGAGTCTGTTTGAAGGAGATCCTAAGGGCCTTATTATATAAGATAAGATTGATGATACCATTATATATAATAACAACTTTGGAGTTAATTGTAATGCAATACTTTTGTTAACGTTTTTTGGTATAAAAAACCAAGAGGTTATTATAACAGATAATAAATATCTTATAAAATATACTATTCCCCATATTAATAATATATCCTGCAGAGGCATTTTCTTAAATAATATAAATACAAAGGCTAGCATGGCTATATAAATAATTGATGGCAATACTCCAAGCAGATTCATCTTTGCAAAACCCTTAGCGGCTTTTATTCCGCTTTCTCTTATACTTCCAGAAGCTATTTGCGATATACCATTATTAACTATTTCTATAATAGCAGTTATTAAGAAAAAAGAAACTGCTATAGATGCCCAAGAATAAATGGGATTATATATGTAAATTACGTATTTAGGGTACATAATGCCGTATATTAATAAGGGCAAGACCAATGTTAATGAGATCTCTAGATTCCTAATTGCCGTTTTAAAATCTCCTGTTCTTAGAACATATGAATGCAGATACCTAAGTCCCACATTTGTTGAATCTCTTAATAAAGTAGATACTGAAGATGAAACAAAAAATGCAGCTACAATTAATGATCCTACAAGAGGATAAGCAATCATAGCATCTAAAGAAGGTATCAATCCAAATCCAACACCTAAAGCTGTTGCATGAGATCCAAGGGTCCATTCTTTAAGTGTATTTTTAATATTTTTTGCATTGTCTTTTGATACCCTATCTCTAATCCAATATAATCCAATAATAGAACTTATAATAAATGATACTAAAGTTGATAAAAAGGCTAATAATAGAGAATTTGATATTAGATATAGCGCTATAAATATCAATGAACTATATAATGTTCTATATAACAATTCTAATAGAGAAAGCCTTACAGGCCTTGCTGCATCTATGGCTGTCCTTATTACATAATAGAATGATTGAAATGATATAGACAAGGCCGCAACTATTAAAGTTAATAAACTAACTTTAGAGTAAAATATAAGGAATATAATTCCAATTATCAATGTGAAAATCCATTGAATAAATGCAAATACTACGCTAGAGATATACGCTCCACTTTGTTTTTCTACAATGTACCTGTATATCCATAAAGAAAATAGGCTAAGGGGTATGGTTGCATAAGAAATTATTCTTTTCGTTGCTAGTTGATAAATAGCATAATCTGTTGGGATTAATTTTCTAGCTAAAACAATTGTAGCAATAAGGTTTATTAAAATAGATATAAAGTAAATTATTGTTCTTGATGTAGAAACTCTTATAGCCTCTAATCTTTGCGATGTTTTTTCTTGATTCACTTCATAATTCAAATAAAGTCCCCTAAGTTGTGTAAGGAAGTTGAGATAAAACGTATTTTCTTATTTCATTTAATGATGGCAAACTTTCCACAAGCTTTCCATTATCAATATATTTTTTCATTAGGTTTATAGGTTTGTCTTCTTTATTGATACAATGTGGAAGTTCGTTATCATCCCAATATTTAATGTAATATTCGAGAGGTTTACAAGAATAAACTTTTTTAGCTCCGGGAAGTTTTCCTCTCTTCGTATAAGGTTCCCATCCTTTTCCTCTATCTATTTCAACTATATCCATACTTAAGTCAACACTTGGAGCCATAGCTATAGAAGTTCCAACACCAAATCCGTCAACTATATCTCTAAGATTAGCGATGCTGTTTTCGTCTAAACCCCCGCTAACAATTATCTTTACATGTTTAAAGCCATTAATATCTAAGGTCCATTTTATTTCTTCAACAATATCTCTCATATTCCCTCTCCTGCTAGCGGGAGTATCTAATCTAATCCCCCAAAGCTTATCACCTAATAATTGAGCAGCCATTAAAGCCTCTTTTCTTTCATCATCTAAAGTATCTGTTAATGCCACGAGATTTATCTTTCCTTCATATACTTTTGCAAACCACTTCCATGCTTCTTTTTGATCTCCAAAAACTAGTATTAAAGCATGAGGCATTGTGCCCTGAGGCTTTAAGCCAAGATATTTTTCAGATAAAACGCCGCTTATCGAATCTGCACCTCCTATATAAGCTGCTCTATCAGCTGCTGGAAAGACTGCGGGATGCAGAGCCCTTATACCAAAAAATAATAAAAGTTTGTCCCCGATTACTTTCTTTAAGCTAGCTGCTTTTGTTGCAATGCTGGAAGAAAACCTTAAAAGTCCTAAAAGAGGAGCTTCAAGTAATGCAAAATCTAAATATTTACCTTCTACAATCATTAGAGGCATCTTTCTAGTAAATATTGTGCCCTCTGGAACAGAATATAGAGTAAATGGCTTTTCTTTAAGTAAGGCGATAGCCTCTTCTAGCCCAGCATAAACTGCCCATTCTCTTCCCTCTGGAGGTCGCCCATAGAGGTGGACTTCCATCCTAACCCTAACATCAGTTAGTCCAGCTTTTTCTAAGACTTCCTTAGTCCTTTTGAAGTAAATATCAGTTGCTTCTCCATTCATAATCTCTTCTAGGCTTGCCATATATATCCTAGGTTCTTTGTTCTCGTTCATAATTACTACCCCCTATTTAAATTATTTAAAAGTTATTTAAAATCTTTGAGTTTTAGCAGTTATATAAAACCAGATTCGGATTCCAATTAAATACAAGATTTTAGTTCTGACCTCCTGCCAGCCCTGAAGGGTAGTTCACCCCTCCATAAAGTGAGAAGCTTGTCGCTCGCTTTGTCAGAATAATTGCTTAAATAAGTTTAAAGGTTTTTAATATTTAGAATTAAAATTATAGGAGCGCTAGCATTTTAAAATTGTTTAGATTTAGAAAATTTATATTGATAAAATGAACGGCAAACCTCGCCCTTCAGGGCGGGGAAGAGCTGTGAATGTATGATAATATTTTATTTTCTAGTTTTTCTTTGCTTGTTTGTCCCACTATTGAGTCTACAACTTCGTTATTCATTATTATAATGATTGACGGTATATGTTTTACCTTATATTTGTCTGCAATTGAATAGCTTGAGTCGACATCAACTTTACCATATAAAACACCAGGAGTAATATGCTGAGCAGCAACTTCTTTAAAAGTTTGTAGGAATGTTATACATGGTCCGCACCATTCAGCTGTAAAGTATAAGAATATTAGCTTATTATTTCTTAATAATTCATTAATGTTTTCTGATTTTACTTCTACGACTATTTCCTTAAGAGAGTCTTCCAACTTCTTTGCTCTTAGAATTAATAGTTTTGATAGCTCTTTTCCTAACTCTTCTGTTTTTTCCTGATTCATCTTTTACCCCTTTGATATATTAAAATTTGGGAATAAATAGATTCCTTTTACAACATTACAAGAGAATTGCTCTTTATAGTAAAGAAGTTTGTGAAGTAGTTTATTGGATTTTATATTAAGAACTTATTTAAATTGAAATAAAGAGCGCCGGGGGAGGGACTCGAACCCTCGACCGCCCGGTTAACAGCCGGGCGCTCTACCTGCTGAGCTACCCCGGCTAGCCAAAACTATTGTTCAATGCTTGGGTTTAAAGACTTTGCGAATTTAAATAATATAATAAAATTTTTATACCTTGGCTTATGGCCTCAGATCTTTTAAAAATAGGTATTTACTTAGTTTTTATTAAAATTAAATATTTAGTATTAGCTTAAAATTTTTTCAACTTTCCCCAATATTTTTGCTTTACCTCCAGTTGGTTTTACAAGTAAGGCCCCACAAGATAAGCATCTTGCAGAAAATGATGAATGGCTAAAAACTATTTGTTTATGACCACAATTAGGACATTCTACTATAAGGAATCTGCTCCTTGGCTGGGGGACAAGGATTCTATTTCTTGAAAGATTCGATTTCATTTATTTCACCTTGTTGGTTCTACCAATTCTATTTTCTTTAACCTAATGCCTAGTATAGTTCTCTTAAATCCGCACTTGCTACATGTTATTAAAAGACTGACTTTCTTAGTTGTTTTAGCAAATCTTTTTTGCTCAGGCTTTCTTTTGCTTCCATAGCCTTTATTTTTCCTTAAATATCTCCTCTGACCTTCAGATAATGTTCTTCTTTTACCAGATTTATAAACTGCAACGCTATGTTCAGTGTGCTCATTACACCTAGGGCAATATGTCCTTATTTTCTTTGGGAACTTCATTTTAAACTCACTCTCTTTTCCCATATTGGCTTATGCAAAGCTCCTTATTAATCTTTCTTCTGCAGGTTATTAATAATTTTATATGGCAAAGTTTTTACTAAGTTAACATAATTGAGCGATGATAATAATAGGGCTTCTTCCAAGGGTATTAATGATACTTCATTTTTTTCCATAAATTTTCCGTTTAATAATGTTAAATCTCTGTTAAACTTTGCTAAAACGAATTCTCCAAATGATATGATACCTCCTGATAAATATAAAGAATAATTGTTTTTAATAGTTTCCACAACGTTGAGAAATTCCTTATCTATTCCTTGATAATTTTTTACATCTATATCTTCCAACCTAGCTTCAGAAATAAGGTTTGTCATACTTATTACTACATTATAAAATCTTTTGCACAATTCTAGATCATTTGAGCAGTATGTACTCCATAGTTTTCTTGAATCCTTAATATCATCAGCATTAATTTGTTCATGAATTCCAATTGCAGCCTTGTATGGGCCACCAGCCGGTATTCTTTCTGACAACTATTTTCCCCCCTGTTATTACCAAGTAACCTTTTGTGGCTAAATAAATAGCTTGCTGCGAAGGAAGGCTTAGTTCTTCGTTTTTATTAAACTTCACATTATATCCTAAAATTCTTATATTATCTAGGTCCAATTTTGCTTTAACATCAACTTCACCATAAAACGGGGAGACCCATTTGCCTAATTTAAATTCTCCACAAACCGGTAACACAAGCAAAGAAGATTTTCCGTTCAATGTACCAGGGATTCTGGTCAATCTACTTGGATCTTGCGTAACCATAGAATCTATTTCAACTCTTATATTTTGAACAGCATTGTTAATATCTTCTTTACTAACCTCTTTAATCCCAAAATTAGCAATTAACCCTCTCCATCCAGGATCCTTCACTGTAGGCAGAGCTGGTTTTTTTCCTTTGCTACTTTTAGGAAATATTATATCTATATCTAAATCTTGAGCCATAATGAACTTTGCTATTTCACTCCTTTCTTCCCTTCCAAGCTGTTTGCATAACTCGCAAAAGCCTCTTACATGATAACCCCTGTTTCCTGTAAAATAAATTTGGTAGGTTCCCCCAAAATAATTATTTATTATATAACCAATAGTTTCCGCATATTTTAACCCTTTTTCTATACATGAATCATCAGTTATATCGTTTTTCATTATACAATCTTTTTCATGGTCTAAATCAATATCGAATAAAAAATCTGACCCTTTCCAACCTTTTTCTTCCATGGATCCAGCTTCAGGTAGATCGTAAACGGCGATAGAGTAGTAAACATGTCTTGGTGTGTTTTTAATTAAATAATCGTAAAGTTTTTTAAGGCTGTCAAATGATAAATGCCTCACATACGATTGTTTTTCAAAAGGTTGAAAGGCAAATTCTCTCCTTTCCATATCCTTTGGTATTATTAATGGTGGATTTAAAGAATAATATTCTCGATATAGATATTTTAGTGTTAGGTCTCCATTCCATTCTTTTATTTTGATTTCTTTTTCTTCTTCAACCATTTTTATTTCCTTTTGTTATATATTAGTTTAAAATTTATAGCTATTCTGGTTCTTTTGAATAGATCCGATCTTCATGAAAATGAGTATTTCTTATTTTTAATATTTATTCTGAGCCCTCCATAAAGGATTTTCTAAGGTCTTAAAGGTATAACCTTTATAGGTGCTACTCCTTTATGATAATGAGAACGACAAACCTCGGGATGGATGGCCTCCTTATAGAAACGTTTTTATATCATAACTGTGTATAATTTATTAGACCTCTGGCTAAAAATCTACTTATACCCTCGGGACTGAGGAACTTACGCCTGTGGAGATTGAATCCTCCATAACCTATCTTCCACACTACAAAAGAGTTATTTTGATGGAATTTCCGCTTAAAGGGGGATCGAGGTTTCTTTAAGGAAATCCTCTTTGCAAGGTGAGGATGCCCCTTCCGTAAGGATGGGGTAGTTAACTCTTAATCTATTCTAGGAGAAACATAGAAAGTTATTTTTCCACCATTTTGATATTCCATTTCAACTTTTACTGGAGCATCTTGAGAGTACATTAGAGTTACTAAGTCGGCTTCTTTTGCGGCTATCAACATATTAGAGAAATACTCAATACTATATGTTGATGAATCGGGGGAATCTATATTTAATTCTATTATATTTTGCTTTTCTAATGATAATTCTATTTCAGCACTTTCTATATCGCCTCTTCCTGTTATTATTAACTTATCTTCTTTATCATTGGCGCTTATAGTTAATGAATCACTGATGGCTTCTATATCATTGATTATATCAATAAAAGAATTGTTTGTTAGTTTAGCTCTTACAGTAAAAGTTATTTTTGGCTCTGGTAGTTTATCCTGACTTAAACTGAGCTGTGGTATTCTAAAGATTCTTTCTCCTTTTCCAATATATTTTAAAGTTATGTTGTTTTCGTCAGTTATAAGTTCGAGCATATCGTCTTTTTCTGCTCTTTTCAAGACATCAGATAATACAGAAAAAGATACGCCTATACTTTCTTCATTATTTACTTCAAATTCATCAAATGAAGACTTTGGGTAGATAAAATCAACCATAACAATCCTGCTCGTATCTAATGCTCTAAAATGAAGTCCGTTATCGTTTGCTATAAAAACACCTTCATCTATTATTTTTTCAATAGATCCTATTATATATCTCCAAGTTCTTGGCTCTTTGAATTTTAATTTCACAATCTTTCCCCAATTATATAAATTGTAAACTAATATTTTAGTTTTTTATGCTGACAGAACTGATGACTAGCTTAAAGTTTTAGGTCAAACAGAATGCCATTCATTAATTAAGTTATGTTTTTAAAAATTTTAAAATTTTATTAACTATTAAACACTTTGGTATTTCTATTATCTTGCTGTGTTTTAATACTATATTAATATTCCCTTATAAATAGTTTAAAAAGATTTATATAGCTCAAGTTGGTTTTAAAATATGTGAGTTTAAAAAGCAGGTGAAGGTTTTGGAGAATGAAGATAATGAAGATGAATCTTTTGAAGAAGAAAATGTAAATGAAAAAGAAGAATCAGGCAAACCTACAGTCAAAATAGAAAATATAGTTGCAACTGTAATATTAGATACTGCTTTGGATTTAAATTTAATCGAGACTAGGATACCAGATGTAGATTATAATCCAGATCAATTCCCAGGATTAGTTTATAGGTTGCAAAACCCTAAGATAACGGCTCTTATATTTAAATCTGGGAAAATGGTTGTTACAGGCGCAAAAAGTGTAAAGCAGCTAGTATGGGCTGTAAAAACAATATTAAAGAAGCTTATGATAAAAGGGGTTCCTATGCAAGGTAAACCTCAAATACAGATACAAAACATCGTTGCATCGGCAAATCTTAATGTAGTTGTTGATCTGGAAAAAGCTGCGTTTACTTTACCAAAGAGCATGTATGAGCCTGAACAATTCCCAGGACTGATTTATAGAATGGAAAAACCAAGGGTAGTGCTTTTAATATTCAGCAGTGGAAAAATGGTAATAACTGGAGCTAAAAGAGAAAGCGAAGTTGAAGATGCTGTTAATGGGATATATGACATATTAAAAAGCAACAAATGCATAAAAGAAGAAGGCAGTTTTTAAATTAAAACTTTTTTTATCTGAACAATAATATTTAAAATTTTCTCTGGTTAGAGTATAGCTAAGTTTATTAAATGTATTTATTAATCCGAGAATAGTATACACCAATGGGTGCAATGAGAATTGACATATCACGAAACAGTCTTGTCAGAAAAGAGAAAGATGTGTTATTGGATTTATTTAAATAGACCTGAAAAATTAAATGCTCTAGATACTAGGACTTGGGAAAAATTAATATATGAATTAAACAAGGCTTGCGAATCTGATAGCGTTGCGGTTGTTTTAACGGGTAAAGGTAGAGCTTTCAGCACAGGAGACGATATAGAAAACATGCTTAAACTTAATACAAAACAGGAAGCTCTTAATTTCTTCAATGGAATTAAGCAATCTTTAAATATAATGTTATCATGTAAAAAACCTATTATTGCATTGGTCAATGGATTAGCTGTTGGTGGGGGTGCGGAGCTTCTTTTAGCAGCAGATATAGTTGTTGCGGCAGAAAATTCATGGTTTAGTTACCCAGAAATTAGTTTGGGAGTCATACCTCCTATACTAATAAGTGTTGGTGGGGGGGTCTTTGGTTTTAGAAGGGCTAAATATTTGGCCTTAACAGGTACTAGATTCTCTGCTTATGAAGCTAAAAATATGGGGTTAGTTGATGAAATAGTTCCTCAGTCAGATTTAGAAAAAGAAGCTTTTGCTATTGCAGATACGTTATCAAACTATACGCCAGAATCGATCAGATCAATCAAAAAAATAGTTTACGAAATTTATTGGAAAGACATAGAAAAGGCTATAGATGAACTAACAAACTTGGTAATAACAGAAGATGCAAAATACAGAATGGAAAGTTTCGAATCCCATAAACTAAAACCTGTAAAAAATCATAATATAATAGGCAATAAATAATATAAATTTTTGAGATATGATTAAAAACCCTATTATTCAATAATAGAAATGTGCCGGGGTGCCCGAGCGGTCCAAGGGGACGGGCTTGAGACCCGTTGTCCCAAGCGGGACGCGTGGGTTCAAATCCCACCCCCGGCGTTCCCGTCCCCATGTTTTTTATATTTTCCTGAGCTTTTCCAAGCTCTAGGATAAATTCCTCTTTCCATAACAATTCTTGTAGGCTGGAATGCAAGTCCTTTGTCATTTTGTTTTATTTCATTCGAGCTCATTAATGCTTTGGCTAATCCAATTAACTCTCCTTTTAATGTTAGCAGCGCAACTATATCTCCTCTATTTATCCCTTCGTTAAAGTACGATATTCCAGGTACTGCAAGAGGAGAACCATTTATTACGCTTTCTACAGCAGTATCTCTAACTAAAATTTTCCCCAATTCGCAAACACTAAATTCTCCAGGTATAATAACTTTCCTAAGTAGGTCTTCTTTACCAGTTTTTTTAAATTGATATATTGCTTCTGAAATTTCTTGCATCGTTACTGCGCTGTCTTCGCTAAAAGGGCCTGTTTTTATCCTTCTTAACTCCCTCATATGGGCGCCAGTCCCTAAAACCAACCCTATATCCCAACATAATTTTCTCATATAAGTCCCGGCTTCTGATTCTATAGTTAAAAGTACTTTTCTATCATTTATTTCATTTATTTCTATATTAAATATTTTTTTAGTTCTTAAAACCCTTTTTACATGACTTCTTATAGGGGGCCTTTGATATATTTCTCCTATAAATTCATTTATTACATTGTTAATTGATTTTATATCAGCATCTTTATGCAATTGCATTAAGCATACGTAGGCTTTTTTTGAGTGAGTTACAAAGCCTATAATCTTTGTCATGGATCCAAGAGCTACAGGCAGGACGCCTGTTACTTTAGGATATCCCTGCCTTACTCTTAAGAGTAAGGCTCTAGGGTTCCTCCATGTCCTGCCTTATCTATATTTAATAATTTTTTTATCCATGCAACTACTTCATGGCTAGTTGGGCCAGGCGGTTTATCCAAAACTATAATCCCATAGTTAAGATATTTATTTAGAGGTCTTTCTAATGGATAATAACCGTAGTTCTCATCAGTACCTTCTGGAAATTTTTCTAAAAATGGTTTAGTGTTATTACACATTTGGTTTATTTTATTTATAAATTCAAAGCCTTTTTCGTATATCCCTTGCAAAATATTCACCGCATTATTAAGGATTGGGTTAAGCTAATACAACTTTTTCTCTAGCCTTCATAAATTCTATTAAGTTAGAATTTTTTAATTGAGCTAATACTTCCTCATCGTTTGCTCCTTTTTGTATGTTTATTAGTTTATCTAATGGTATTAGGTGTTTTATATTTACTCTTCTCCTTTTAATTCCGCTAACTGATTTTGGACCAGTTACTAATACAAAATTTTGATCAATAATATCTACCACAACACACTTTCTTCCTGACTCTTTTCCAACACTTTTTATACAAATTCTCCCTATCTCAATTGCAGGCATTCCTATCACCTAATATTTATCTTTGCTTGTGTTCCTTTTTAAAACTTTAATTGATAAAACCAATAAAATTTATACAGCTAAACATATAATTAAAATTTAAACTTTTTCGTCTCATCTGCTTTGATTTGATCTTCACCTAATATGAAATATTTTCCGCTCTCTCTATACTCCTGCTTCCATATAGGCGCTTCATGTTTTACTTCATCTACTATTTCTTCTAATGCTGGAAACACGTTTTTTCTAGATTCCCCGGAAATAGCCACTATCATCGTTAAATCTCCAGGTTTTCTTTCACCAACATAATGATATATTAAAACAGAAAATAAATTGAATTTATTTATTTCTTTAATAGCAATTTCTTTAAGTTTTTCTTCTATTAACTCTGCTGAGTGTTCATATAGCAGTTTATTTACTTTTTCATTTTTGTTTATTTTTCTTACTATGCCTATAAATATGGCAATGGCTCCAACGTTTTCCTCTGTATATAGTTTATTTATTAGATCATTTAAATCAATATGTTCATTAGTTAAAATTCTTACATCTATAACGCCTCCAGACGATGGTGGTAATAAAAATATTGTATCAACGTTATTAGGTATGATTTCATTTCCCGATAATGATTTGCCATTAGCTACTAATTGTACTGAATTAAATAACTGGCTTAGTTGGGTCGAATTATTTCTTGTTGCTATTTTTCTTTTTATCATATCTAATACATCATTGGCTTTGATATTTTCATGTTCAAATTCTATAATTATTTCATTGCTACCGAAAATTTCTTTAAATATTGAATAAAGCTTAATTTTTATTGATTTCATGAGATCACCTTTTTTGTTTGTTTTTGTTTTTCTTCCCTTATTTTTTCTAATTCTTTTATAAGGTCCTTGCTACTTTTTTCGAAACAAGATTGGTCTATTCTTTCTGCTAATAACTTGAAAAAAGATGCAGCGCACTTACTGCTATGAAACTCTAGCTTTAAGGTTCCTTTATTTATAATTATTCCCTGGCCATCGCTGAACTTCCTTCCACATACTATGCATTCGTGATCTCGTTTTGCCATGTTTATCTCCAGAGTGAAATAGAAACGTAGAGTTAATAAGAACTGACTGCTAACTTTTCTTAGGTTAACCAGATGTGGCTAGACATAAAATGGTAGATGTAAAATGGAAGAAGTTCAACAATCGATAGCTGATAGGTTGCATTCAAAAGTAAGGCAATTAATTGAAGAGAGAGGATGGAAGAAGCTCACCGAGATACAAGAACAATCGATACCTTTTGTCTTAGCAGGATATAATACATTAATAATGGCTCCTACAGGAGAAGGAAAGACTGAAGCCGCATTATTACCATTGTTATCAAAGCTTTTAAATGAAAAGCAAGAACCTGTAGATATATTATATATAACGCCTATGAAGGCATTAATCAACGATATACATAAAAGGGTGTCTTGGTGGGCTGAAAAGTTAGGTTTCAGAGTATCTAAAAAACATGGTGATACTCCAGCAAGCGAAAGAACGAAAAGAGTTAAACAAGTACCTAACATATTGATAACAACCCCTGAAAGTTTAGAAATAGATTTGGATTGGGCGCCCAAATTCAGACAATATTATAAAAACGTCAAGTATGTAATAATAGATGAACTTCATGAATTGCTCAGCTCAAAAAGGGGAGCTCAATTATTGCTATTGCTTGAAAGATTGAAATATTTATCTGGCTATGATTTTCAAAGGATAGGGCTATCGGCTACTATAGGCTCTCCTAAAAAGGCTATAGATCTATTAAGCGGTAGTAGCAAAAGAGAAAGGCAAATTGCTTCAGTTGATTTTTCAAAGGAATATAAATTTGAAGTAAAATATATAAATGATAATAGTGAAGATCCTTGGTTGGATCTAGCTAAATCTTTAACACAGACTATAGAGAAGCCAAGTTTGGTTTTTGTAAACAGCAGGTATATTGCAGAAAGGGTTAAACATTCTTTAGAAACCATTGGGGCTAAAGATATATTTGTTCATCATTCCAGCGTATCTGCCCAGCTAAAAGAAGAAGCAGAAAACAAACTAAAACAAGGACAACTCTCGGCAATAGTATGTACGAAAACCCTTGAATTAGGTATTGATGTAGGATCTGTTAGAAAAGTCATACAAATTAAGTCTCCGGGAAAAGTTTCTAGCCTTATACAAAGGGTTGGAAGAAGTGGTCATATTTCTGGGGGATTGTCTGTAGGAGATATAATATCTATAGGGCCAATAGATTTTGCAGAAGCAATATCAGAGGCTAGCCTAGCCAAGCACAGTTTTGTGGAAGATGAAATAATGGATGAAGCTCCGATAGATGTCATAGCAAAAGAAATAATAGGGTTTACTTTAGAAGAAGGGCAAACCGATTTAAACATAATTTATGATATATTTTCTCAATCTCCTATATTCAAAATGGATAACAATAAATTTAAAGAATTGATAAACTATATGGAACAAAACGGCGTAATTAAAAATGATGAAGGTATAATTTCTCCAGGAAATACATTCTATAAAATATGGAAATTTAAATCAAAGGATCAAGTGAAAGTATGGTGGTCAAGGAGCTTTTCAGAATTCTTTACTACTATCCCAGAAAAGGATGTTTTTGTTGTTAAAAGTGGGGATAATACAATAGGTTATATAGATTCCCTTTATGTTTACAGAAATTTAAGAGTTGGAGATGTAATAAGACTAGCAGGAAGTTCTTGGGAGATTAAAAGGATAGATGACATGAACGGAAGAGTAGATGTAATGAAAGCTACTGGAATAGCTGAAATACCACTATGGAAAGGGGAAGGGGTAAAAAGAAACCAAAATATTTCAAGACAATTTATAAAAATAATAGTTGGCGATATACCGAACGATATTGTTATTGATAAGACGGGTTTGGTAGAACTTGAAAAAATTAGAGAAAAGTATCTAGAAAGAAATATAATTCCCGACGAAAATAAAATTATTTATGAGCAGCACAACGGAGAACATATATTTATTTATCCTATAGGGAGCGGAGCAGCAGAAACCATAGCACTTATATTAACTAATATGGCATCTAAAATTGAAGGATTAAACGTCTATTACAGGTTATCGTTTTTCGGATTCAGTGTTAATATAGGTAATCTTAATCCATTTGAACTACTTGAAAATATTAATATAGAAAACCTAGAAAACGAACTTTATGATGCATTAAATAAGAGCCCGTACTTATATCAAACCCTTAGAGAAATACAGTTACACTTAGGTAAGATAGGTTCTATAGACGAAGAAAACGATTCATTTTTAATTGAAGAGGCTAAAAAGCAGGTTTTAAGAGAATATTTTGATATAGAAGGTGCCAAGAAGTTCTTAAAATTATTAAAATCAAAGAGCTTGCAGGTAATAAGTTTAACTAGCCCAGAACTTTCACCGCTTGCTAAAGGTATCTTAGAATTACCAAGTATAAAACCATGGATACAGGACTTAGCCATTAAAATAGGTAGATTGCTAGAAAATAATGGATTGACTAAATTTGAAATTGCAGATATATTAGAATTGGCTGAAAAAACTGTAGAAAATAAACTTAAAGATATGAGAAAGCCTGAGTATGGAGATATTAGAGTGATAAGGTTTTTGGATGTAGACGAAGATGATTACAGATGGACTTTATTAAAATCTTTGGATAACATAATTTCTTCTGATGAATTTAGAATATATTTTATGCCTAAGAAGTTAAACGAACCTATGAGAGTTCACATAAGAATATCCCAGCAATCAAAGCCAAAAGAATATATTATAACTCCAAAGTTTTTAATGGAGCAATGGAATGATTTAGAAAAATTACTACCCGAAGAGATATATGAGGTCAGAATTACTTCAGCCTATGAATATGGTACCAGAGAAGATAGTAATATATTACATTATTTTGTAAATATCAAATCTTTAAAATACTTGATTTTGAACGCAGCAGCATATATAGAAAAAAAGCAAATAAGAAAGTTCTTTTAGCTAATTTTGTTTCATAAACATGATTTTAATACTAATGTTTAAAGATAAGGATTATTATCTTAACAATTATTGGATTTTCAATTTGATATATTTTTTGATAAAAAACAAAAAACCTTGCCTATTAATTATGGTAAATTTTTAAATTAACATATTAAAATCATGAGATATTTCTATACCTCAACTAACATTGCAAGCGAGGCAAGGCATAACTCTTTAATTAAGCTTTAAAGGATGAGAAGCAGAGCTATTCTTACCTTGGCAATACGAGAGGCTAATAAACACATAGTCTGACCTCTTCCCCGCCCTGAAGGGCGAGTTTCCTGAGGTCTCAAGGGTTACACCCCTTTTACGGGTATTACTCTATTATCCCCCAAGCCGATATTGCGGGAGAAATCAGCTCCAACTCCTCATGTTTTAAGAGTTGATCGGCCTAGATTCATATTTTATTACACTTGTTAGTTGGGGTAGATGCATACTCATGTTTCAATGAAGCATACCCCTTTAGCAGCTATCTCAATTTTTAATAAGTTTTTAATCTTAAAAAAACTTTACCCCGCCCCTAGAAGGGGCTTGTCGTTCGATTTATCACCATAAAAGAATGTAACTCTCAAGACCTCAATAAACCTTCAAGGCTAGAAGGAAGTCAGAACAGTTAATAATTTTTGTTTTTATTATTATAGTGGTGCTTGCATTGGCAAAAGAGTGTGTAGACAAATTACAAAACCTATATTTTTCAAATGCTTTGATTTATGAAAAGAAAGGAGAATGGGAATATTTAAAAGCAAAATTAAATGATGCAATAAGGTTATCTGAGAAGTATTGCTATAATGAAGTCCTAAACGATAGTACTATCGAAAATCTTAGTAAAAATCTATTACAATCCATAAAAAACGATGATTTATTAAATGCTAATAGATATCTTTTTGATATAATAAATTTTCTTAAAAATAAATCTAAAAAATATGTGATTAATGCATCCTTTAAAATATCAAGGCTTGCAATATCGATCTCTTTAATTGTTTCGTCGCTTATAATAATGCTTTTTTCTACTATTAACATATATCAATGGTTGGTAAATTTATTAATTCTCGGAGCATCTATGGCCTCGGCAGCATTGATTTCATATGAAGTGACACAAAACTTTCTTTTATTAATTACACTTTTTCAATCGATTAATATTTATTTCTTTAATAATGCTATATTGTTTATTAGTCAAATTACTATAACTCTGGTAAGCATATTTAATTTAATTTTAAATAAAAAAATAAAAGCAAATAAATAGCTTACAAAACAAAAAACCATTTTATTTAATAAGATCCAATTACTATTAATATTTTAAAATTTGTTTTATTTTAATAAAAGTTAAAAACACGGGTACATTTCTGGTCTTCCAAAAGCGAGAACGTTCCTTTATAACTGTTTATAGGTTTATAATTTACACCTTTATTTTCATGCTAAATAGATAATAGAAATTACCCAACCAGTTCAATTAATCCAGTAATAGATTAAGAGCTTAACCTTTATCCTTTAACGAGTTGTATCTGCTTGCAGATCTTAGATATTAGGGCTGAATCCTTTTTCACATTAATATAAACCTATATTTGTTGTAACTATAAATTGATGACCTCTCATGTTAATGTGGGCTATGTTTAAAAGGGTTAGAGTTATATTAGAGATGTGAGCCTCGTGCCAATGTGCTTATAGGAGTCCCACGACCATTTACCGTTTGTAGGTGGCTAAGGGCTAAGTTCATACATTTTATTATGAATAAAAATGATTGAAATGAAAGTGTAGGGACAAACGGGATATAATTGTTTATGCCTCAGAGGAGACGCTTTTTATTTAATCTTTTTAATTTTAAACCTGCTTAATCAAGAGAGACAAAGTTTGTTATGCTTTCCTTACTATCAATAAATTTAAGCATAGCTTACGGGATTGTTAACTTAGCTAATGAAAAGACTACTTTTGATAGGAGATGGAAGTTAACGGTAAAGTATACTTTTTTAACTAGACCTCATCTTCAACACCAACTTGACTTAAATTTAGCAAAGCGCCATTTTCTTCTCCATGTATTTCTCCCCATAGTTCATGTTTTAGCAATTCTCTTATTGCAATTCTGATAACTTCGCTTCTGCTTGAATAATTTCCAGCCTTTACTAATTCATCAATACCTCTGACATATAAATCGGGCATCTTTACTGTTATTAACTTCATATATAGACCACCAGAGTAAAGTTTATAAGGTCTAGAAATTTAAGGGTATAACCTTAATTAAATTTTGGCAGCTTATAAACTCTCTTTTAATTTTAAATGAGTTTGTTAACACAGATTAATATTATTTTAAATATAAATAATATAAAATATTAAAACTATAGCAAATTATTTTATTGAAAATTAATATAGCGCATTGTAATCAATTATACTGGTTATGAGCTTTGCAATAAACAAATAAATGTAAAATATAAATAAGGTTTTACGAATAAATAAATGTAAAGGTAGAAAACTATGTCTGAAAGGGTATTTGTAGAAACTGGAAGCAGATTGCATGCAGGATTCTATTATGCTGGAAATGAGTGGAATGTAAATTGGGGGTCTGCAGGGTTTTACATAAAAGATCCATCATTTGTTGCTGAATTCTCTCATGGTAATAATGAAATTATAGGACCGGATTTTATAAGTAAAAAGGTAATAACTATTTCGAAACTACTAAATGTTGAAGGATATAAGGTAAAGGTTTTATCATATATTCCTGAGCATGTAGGGCTGGGAAGTGGCACCCAGATAGATCTCGCTATATTTAACGCGTTTAAGAGGCTATTTAATTTAAAGGTTGATAAATCAGATCTTATTAAAAAGTTAAATATAGGGATATTTAGCGGAATAGGATATTTATTATTTTATAATGGTGGTTTTGCAGCTGATTCGGGTTCTCCATCAAAAATAGAACCAAAGCCACTGATACAAATTAAGATACCAGAAAAATGGAGATTTGTTTATGTTATACCAGAATTAAGGAGGGGATTAACTTTTAACGAAGAAGAAAATATAATGAAAAATCCGTGGAATCCTTCCGAAGGTGTTAAGAAGCTAATGTCTTATGGGTTGTTAAGGCTAGCTACTGGCATTATAAGAGAAGATATTGAAGATACTTTAGAGGGTTTAAGAATGATGCAAGAGGGAACTGGAATTTATTTTTCAAAAATACAAGGAGGTCAATTTAGAGAAGACGTGGCAAAAATAACTTCAGAATTATGGAGATCTAGGATGATTATGGCGCAATCAAGTTGGGGACCGACTCTATACACTATAGCGCGTGATAATGAGGCAGAAGGAGACGCAGATCTTATAAAACAAGTTTTACATGAATTAAGAATAAATGGGAAGGTATATATAAGTGAGCCCAGAAATATTGGATTTGCTATATATTCATAGTTTTCAATGTATTTTTAAATAATTATTCCCTGCTGTTTCTAAATTTATGCTACCCTGAAAGCTGCTGTTTCTTTCTTTAATTCTGAATTACATCTAAATTTGAAGTCAATCGATTAACTCATATAAATCCATCTTTTCAAATTTATTATTGAAACATTAATAAGATCACTCTCATAATACAAGAGTACTTAAACAAATGATAAGAAAATTTTATTATTTTTATCAGGGTTTAGAAGTTATAGAATATGTATGAGATTAGCGTTAATCAAAGATAACATTTCTCAGCTTAAACTAAATTCAATATTGAGTTCTACAAATGAAAGCCTCGCCCTTTAGGGCGGGGATGGATAGAAAAGCTTATAAGAGCTATTTCCTTATAGTTAGTAGAAATAGGTAGTGGTAAAACTTAAATGTCCTAGGTGTGGATATGTATGGGACTACAAAGGTAAGAAACAATACTATGCAACATGCCCAAATTGCATGAGAAAAGTCAATATAGCCAAATACAAGGTTGAGTAACTATGCCTATGGGCAGTGAGGGTTTACTAACCTTAACAGTTAATATAAAGGTTAGCCCTGAGCCCGATTTATATCAAAAAATTGTAGATTTGATGAAAAGGTATAGGGAAGCCCTCAACTATTCTATAAAAGTTATAATAGAGAATAAAGCAATAAGCCTTGGAAAAGCCCATAGACTTTTATACAAAGTTCTTAAGGAAAAATATGGCTTGCCCTCTAAAATTGCTCAGGATTGTTATAGAGAGGCTATTGCTATAGCTAAGTCTTGGCTTAAAAATACCAATAAAGGCAAGATACCCAGATCTAATAATTTTAGGATTTGGTTAACATATGGGCATAGCTATAGTAAGGTGATTATGTTGAGCTATTGGGAGGCTATAGGCTTAAAATTATTGGATAGGAGATATGACAGCTATCCAAACAAAGATGCTAGACTATTGCTTAAAGATGGTAAGTTTATTCTTAAGATATCTAAACATGTGCCTGAGCCAGCTAAGTATAGCCCTAGTGGAGTCTTAGCTGTTGATGTTAATAAAAGACAAATAGTTGTAGGTAATAGAAAAAGCGAATATAGGTTTGAAACGTATATTGAGAGAGCTCTGCATTATAGACAATTAGCTGAAAGGCTTCAGAAAAGGTATTCCTATCCTAAATACAATGCTTGGCTTAGGAGAAGAGGTATTAGGAAAAGGGTAAGATACTTTTATGGAAAGGCTAGGAACATTATAGAGGATTGTGCAAAAAAGACTTCGCAAGAAATAGTAGCTTTAGCTAAGCAATACCAACATGAAGTAGCTAGAGAAGACCTAACAGGCTTGGTAGAGAACTTAAGGAAGCTTCCAAAAGAACACAAAGTATCTTTGCTTATTCTAAGCTACAGAAGACTAGAGCATTGGATAGATTGGCAATGTGAAAAGCATGGGGTACCTATAGCTGTTATCAATCCTAAAGGTACATCATCAATAGCTGTTATCAATCCTAAAGGTACATCATCAATATGCCCAATATGTGGCTCAAAGCTTATAGAGGTTGGTTATAGGAGATTTAAATGTACTAAGTGTGGCTTTGAAGCTGATAGAGATACTATAGCAGTAATAAACATTGAGA
>NZ_JAWDMQ010000003.1:0-51859 GCF_046536515.1 Caldisphaera sp.
AAATATAAATAGGTTATAATTATTTCCTTTTTTCCAATAACATAATAGAAGCTAAAGATACATTTATAATCGCTATAACTAAGCCTAAAGTTAATGAACTTCTAAAGGGAATTGCTTGTTGTCATACTTTTATTGTTTTTTAGTATTTATAGGAGTTTTTAGTAGAAGTTATTTATATTGTTTATGTTGAATTAGCAGAGGTGATATTCGAAAAGATAGTTGCTTAGGTGATTGTTGGAGGAGAAATTTTTGTTGTAGCTATTCCTGTTTAGTTTTATGATGTATACATTAATTTGCGTACAGTATTTCAATAATAAATAGCATTAAAGGATTAAAGATTGTATATAAAAAACTTATAGTAAAAAGCGCGAGTATTACACCCCTTAAACTCTGAAACGTATTAAATTACAAATTGATTAAGGGGGATATATTTTGAAAGAAAAGATAATAGAAGCAGGTATATGCCCATATTGCAATGCGCCAACTGACTATAAATATGAAATAGATGGGCCTATTATGAAAGATAATGAACCTTATGTAGAGATTAGCTATCAAGTAAATTGCACTTTATGTGGATTTAACGAGTCTAGGACGATTTATATCCCCCTATCAGGTCTTTATGTTTTAAGATATATGTTAACACCAAGATCTAGGATTGCTTTGGAGAAAATTAAAATATTAACAGATATAAGAAAAATTGAAAATTCTGTTATAACAAATAAATAATTTAGCAAAAATTATATTTAATCCTTTGTATAAACGTAAACTATGAGCGGAGGTGCCCGAGCCTGGCCAAAGGGGACGGGCCTAGAACCCGTTGGCGTAGGCCTGCGTGGGTTCAAACCCCACCCTCCGCATACGAAACAAGGTTTTGAATTTAGAGCAATTTTTGTATACAGCTACAGCCTAATTTATAGCTATGTATTATCTGACCTCCTCTCCGCCCTGAAGGGCGAGGGTTCCCCTCATCTGTTCGGGATTACATCTGTCATTTTTACTCAACCTTGTATTTGGCTATATTGACTTTTCTCATGCAATTTGGGCATGTTGCATAATATTGCTTTTTGCCCTTGTAGTCCCATACATACCCACACCTAGGACATTTAAGTTTTACCACTACTTACCACAAGATAACTAATAAGAAAATAGCCCTTATAAGCTTTTCTCATCCCCGCCCTAAAAGGCGAGGCTTTCATTTGTAAAAGACAAGCTTGGTCAAAAAATTTTATAATTAAATAAGATCAAAATTTTATAATAGATTAATTATAAATTACCTTAATTACCATAAAAAATTTTTGTATGTAACCTTGCTTAAATTGAAAGGATAAAAATCTACAATACAACTTAGAATTAGGGATTTAAAATGAAAATACTAATAACTGGTGGTGCAGGCTTTATTGGATCCCATTTAGCCGATTATTTGGTAGAAAAAGGGTATGATGTTAAAGTAGTAGATAACTTGAGTTTCGGTAGTTTAGAAAACATAAAACATTTGATCGGTTTAAAAAACTTCGAGTTTATAAAAGGTGATTTAAGGGATTCAAATATAGCTTTAAATTCTGTGAAAGGAGTTGATGTGGTTTATCATTTAGCTGCTAACCCTGAAGTTAGAATTGGAGAGCAATCACCTGATTCTCTTTATGATTTAAACGTTTACATGACATATATTTTATTGGAAGCTATGAGAAAAAATGGAGTTAAGAAATTGGCCTTTACTTCTTCCTCTACTGTTTATGGAGATGCTAAGGTAATGCCAACTCCAGAAAATTATGCACCATTAGAGCCGATAAGTATTTATGGGGGAGCAAAGCTTGCTTCTGAGGCAATTATAAGTGCTTATTCTCATACATTTAACATGGTATCCGTTTCTTTCCGTTTGGCAAATGTAATAGGTAAGAGATCAAATCATGGGGTAATACATGATTTTATTGAGAAATTGAAAAAAGATAAAGATAAACTAGAAATATTAGGAGATGGAACACAAAGCAAAAGTTATATACACGTTAAAGATGTTATCGAAGGTATGTTTTATTTATTTAATAAAACAGAAGAAAAAGGATTAACATATGATGCATATAATGTAGGAAGCGAAGATCAAATTTCTGTTATGGATATAGCTAAAATTATTGTAAATGAGATGGGATTAAATCCAAAGATATATCTAACAGGAGGAGTTAATGGGGGTAGAGGATGGGTAGGTGATGTGAAGTATATGCTTTTAAGTATCGAAAAGGCGAAGTCCGTTGGATGGAAACCAAAATTAAATAGCTATGAAGCGGTTAAGAAAGCTGTTAGGGAGGCATTGGGAAAAGAATAGCGGTGTTTTAAATGCCTATTCAAGACGGCCAAAAAGTGTTAATCATTGCAGATAATAAAGCGGGGAGAAGAAAGCTTTATTATTTTACAGTAGACTCTAAGCAGTCATATTCTACGTTTCTTGGTAGCATTAGAGGAAAAGAAATAGCAGAAAAAAACTTTGGGGAAACAATAAAATTAGATAAAGGCTATTTATATTTAATAGAACCAAGCCTTTATGATAGGATAATGTATGAAATGAAAAGGAAAAGTCAAGTAATATACCCTAAGGATTCAGGCTATATAGCTAGTATATCTGGAATTAGAAAAGGAATGAAAGTATTAGAAGCTGGAATTGGTAGTGGTTTCTTAACTATTGAAATTGCAAAGCATGTTTGTCCTGATGGTAAGGTCTACGCTTATGATATAAGGGAAGATATGATAGAAATAGCAAAGAAAAATTTAGAAAAAGTAAAGTTTTTGGATTGTGTTATAATAAATAATTTGGATATTAGAGAAGGTATAAATGAAGAAAACTTTGATTCTGCTTTTTTAGATATGGCTGATCCATGGAATGCTTTAGATAAAATACATAAATCTATTAAAACTAGTGCCCCTGTTATAGTATTTATTCCTACAGTAAATCAAATTGAGAAACTTTTAGCTTACATAGACAATAAATATGTGATACAGGAAATCTCCGAGCTTATTAAGAGAGAATGGGAGCCTAGAAAAGAGGCTTTAAGGCCAACGGTAAGGACTATAGGGCATACAGGTTTTATTGTACTGTTGAGAACCATTAAGTAAAATTTAAGATTCTTCCTTGCTCTCATCGGTCCCTTCGCTTTCTTCTCCTTTGCTTTGGGCTCTGTAAATTTGATAAGATACCTCTGCTGTATACTTTAAAGCAGCCTTTGCTTTAAGCATTTCAATAGTTGTGTTTAGATTTTCAAATCTTATTTCAGAGATGCTTGCATCCGGCCTTTCTTTAATAATCAGTTTTACCTGATCCTCATCCTGTAAACCGTTTTTGATTTGAACAGACTTTAATTCTCCCTCAACGGTTTCCAAGTATTCTTTAAGTTCCTGAGGTAAAGGTATTGGTAAATCTGGTACTAATCTTACATAACCTTCTCCCCTATATATTTTTCCGATCTTCTTTCTTCCAATTTTAATTTCCTCACTTTTTTCATTAATGTTTTGCTTCGCAGAGTCTTCAATATAATTGAGAAGAGTTTCTATAATTTTTGTTTCCTCTTTTAGGTCTTCCAACTTCTTCTTTAACCACTCAATGAGATCGTCTTTTGTTATAGCTTTATTATCTGTAGCTTGGTCGCTCAATATATAACCCCATTAAATATATACTTTCTAAAATTTAATTAGGAGGATTACATAGTATTACACTCGACTTCTCCCTTATTATATGATTCCTTGAGGTCTAGAGGTTTTACTCCTTTATGGCTACTCTTTTTTATTATCCGTATTGTAAGATTAAAGTCAACTATAACTCCTCATTAGAGTTGCCCAAGGATTATGTGTTCATCAACAATGTTAGTTTGTGTAAAGTAGTACTTATGTTTAGTAAAGCATACCCTGTTAATAGCTAGCATTTAAAATAGCAAATTTTAAATCTCTACCATATCTTGAAAAGCAATGCTTTTCTTTTATCAAAATTTTTGTGTATAATAAGTTATATGGGATTAAAATTTAAACTTTATTCTAGATTATAATAAGAGAAAGTTCTGGAGGCGTAAAAAATGGATATAAAGGTGTTTGACATTAGAAACTTTGGGAACAAATTAAATGACATATTAAAAAATTTTGAATGGCCAAAGAATTTTAGCATACCAAAGACTATTGATTCAAGAGAAGGAATCGCAGTCATAGAAGGGAAAAAAGAATTTTCTTTTCAGCATTTGAAAGAAAAGAGTAACGGCATAGCGAAGTTTCTTTCAGATTTAAATATAAAAAGTAATGATATTGTAGGAGGTATAATGCAGCAAAGCTTTAATTTATTAGCATCTATTATAGGAACTTATAAAAATAATTCCATATTTATGTCGTTATCAACTCTTTTAGGAACAGAATCTATTAAATTAAGATTAGAAAAAACTAAATCCAAGATTGTCTTTTCCGATTATACTCAAACGAAAAAAATAAGAGAAGTAAGCAAGGATGTAATTATTGTTAGCGATGAAGGCGGTGATTACGATATAAATTCAATAACAAAGGCGTCTAATTTTGAATATGACACAAAACCAGATAAGCCATCGCATTTATTATTTACCTCAGGTTCAACAGGAGAGCCGAAAGGGGCTTTATTACCTCATAGCTGGATTTTAGGTATTTTGCCATCTTTTCAAATATCGTTGGATCTAGCTCCCAGAGAGAATGATGTATTTATGACCCCTATAGAATGGGCTTGGATTGGTGGGCTAGGTAATATGGCTCTACAATCTTTATACTATGGAATACCTTTAGTTGTTTATAAAAGGGAAGGAAAATTAGATGTATTTGATCTATTAAGCAAATATGAAAAGTATAAAGTAACAGGTACTGTATTAGTTCCGACAGCTCTGAGAATGATTATGAAATTAGGTGACGAATTTAAAAAATATGATATAAAGTTAAGATCTATATTAACGGGTTCAGAAATAGTTACATCGGATATATATGAATGGGGCAAAAAGATGGGGATAAGTATTAATAATACATATGGTCAAACTGAAACTGGACTAATAACTTGTGAAAGCTCTCTTTTAATTAATAAAAAAATTAACACTGTTGGTATTCCATGTCCTGGACATAACATAATAATAGTTGATGAGAATTACAATATTTTAGGAAGAAACGAAATTGGAGAAATAGCTTTAACTCTACCGGATCCTGGTGTAATGATAGAATATTATAAAAGCCCTGAATCAACATCTAAAAAGATTATTAATAATAAGTTTATATTAACTGGAGATATGGGTTACTTAGATTCAGAAGGATATCTTGTTTTTATAGGTAGGAAAGACGAAATCATAAAGGTATCTGGATATAGAATAAATCCCATAGAAATTGAAAGCATAATTAATTCTCATCCCTATGTTAAAGAGTCAGCTGTAGTAGGGATTGAAGATAAAGAGAAGGGAATGAAAATTGTTGCTTTCATTGTGTTAAGAGAAGGTGTAAAAGGTAGTGAAGATATTAAAGAGGAAATAAGAAACTACGTTAGGAAAAAATTTGCTTTATATGCATATCCAAGCATAATAGAATTTGTTGATTCGTTACCGACTACAACTACGGGTAAAATAAGAAGAAGTGAACTTAAACAAAGGATTTTAAATAATTATTAATTATTTATCTGATTCTCCTATTACATAAACGTATAAGGTTTTTTGCCAACCTAGCTTATCTCCAATAACCTTAACAGGCTTCCAACCAGGTATTTGGAAATCAAGCGTTACAACCCTGGTTCCAGGTTTGAGTTCTTGTTTTAGTTTTGGCTTTAAAGCTTCATTTACACTTGTAAGCAAATACATATATACTACTGTTGCGTCACTTATAGGTACTTTAAAGAAATCTCCTTGTATTACATGTACTCTTTCTTCTACCTTTTCTTCCCTTATTTTATTCATAATATCCTTTACAAGTTCTTCTCTCATTTCAACCCCTATAGCTTTTTTTATGGGGTATTTTTTTGCAGCCTCTATAATTATTCTTCCATCCCCGCAACCCAAATCATATAGTACATCGTTTTCCTTAAGATCTAAAGCTTCAAATACTAAATCAAATACCTCTTTTCTTGTAGGAACAAAAGGTACCGACGGACCACCGAATGCCATAGCTATCCACCTTAATTCTTCTTCAGCTCCCTCCACTTCTTTATTCATTTTTTCTCCCTTTTACACATTTCATATATATTTAATTAAATTTTTATATTTTTAAATATATCAGCAATTCTTTAATGTAGTATAGTTTCTATTATAATAAACTAGCGGACATTTTATATCTGCGACCTTTCCATCTATAATTTTCCCTAATATTATACTATGGTCCCCTCCATCATAAACTTTATATTTTGATAATATTAGGTAAGGCCTTTCAAGGTTAAGTATAGGTCCATATATGCTATCAATATATCCAATTTTTTCAAGCTTTTCTTTTGCACTTATTTTATCTGCCATTATTTTAGATATTTCTTCATCTCCATAATATAATAGAGTAATTATAAAATAATCAGAATTCACTAAAATTTCATGATTATGAGATTTTTTGTCTATAGAAATCATCATTAAAGCTGGATCCATGCTTATGCTAGTTAGACTTGATACAGTTATAGCAGAATAGTCGTTTTTGTTTTTTGATGTCACTACATATACCTGTTGTGCGGATTGCCTCATAAATTGCTTTAATAGTTCCTGTTCATTCATCGATATCGCCTAGTTTTAAATTCCTTTTTACTTTAATAAACATTTAATAATGGTCAACCAGTAATTCAAAGAAATGAAGATTCTATACCTGGAGGGTAATTTTGGTCTATTTTATAATAATAATTTGCCAATTTTATAATCGCTTTTTTAATAATATTTTCTGCCTTGTCTGTTGAAATTTTCATCTCTTTGCTTATCTCTTTCCAGCTCCTTCCCTGCATAACCTTTAATATAAGTATCTTTTTCTCTAATTCATCTAATAATTCTTTATTGATTGGTAAAATTTTAAAATAATTACTAACAATTTTAAAAATTATATCGTTTGTTGTCTCATATGTCATAGTTCCATAAAGGTATGCCCAAAGCCTCTTTTTCTCAATTTCGTTTAATTCTTCCATTCTTTCTTCTACCGGAGTTGAATTTAGTAATACTAAAGCTAATTCTGGCTCCATAGTTTTATAAGTATCATAAAGGCTATAGATAAGTTTTGTCTTAAGAATGTTTATAAGTATTTTTTCTATTTTCTTTACTTTTTCGGATAATGGTTTAAAAACTAACACTGTATATTCACCGCTGATAGGATTCCTATCAGGGCTTATGTGAATTATAGAAAAACCATTTTTAGCCCAGAAATTTGATAATTCTACATTAATGCCAAAACCACTTCCTATCCAATCTAGGTTCCTTTCTATGCTTTCATTAATCAAATTCAATATAAGCTTGCTTCCTAAACCTTTATTTTGAAGTAATGGATGCGTCGCAATTCTTACAATTCTCCATCCTCTAAGGTTTCCAAAATCGAAAATTCTATAGTGCTTTATAATTCTATCCGGTATTATATTTCCCCTTGTTTTATCCTCTAATAATAAAGACTTGCTGTATTCATAGCTTAGTCCTCCTTCTTCTGCAAGAAGTGAAGCTGAGACTACCTTTCCTTTATGTGTTGTTATTGCTCTAATGCTGTAATGCGGTGCATCAGCAATTAATGCTAAATCATCCGGCTCATTTCTATAATGGGCTTGTACATATATTCCGAATATTTGTCTTAATAGTTGCTCATTATTTAAAAACAACTCTTCGGGTTTTGTTATTAAATAATTTAGTTTTCCATTATTGATGTCTTTTAAATCCTGTTCATCTATTTCTGCAGGCTCAGCATCTAATAATAATACATCGAACACCCATTTTTCTATTGGATCATTTTCAGCATACCTTATTGGCGTAACCATTTCTAATAATTTTAATATTGTATTTTCATCCTTTTTTAAATAATTTAAAAACCTGAAACTAAATCCTCTACCAGCGCCTTCATACCCATGTAAGGTAGAAGCTATCAGAATTTTTTTATGAGACTGCCACAGCTTTACTAATAGCGTAACGGGAAGCCCGCTAGCCTCATCTATAGCTAGTATATCGCACCATTCCTGAATAGCATCCTTTGGTTCCAGATATGAAATAGAAAAGTTCTCTCCAGTAATACCATAAATTAGATTTTCTTTGTTTTTATCAACCTTAATCTTAAAGTTTTGTTTTTCCAATCCTTTTATAGCTAGTTCCATAAGGCTTTGCGTATTTTCAAGGCTTGGAGAAGTTACGATAATTTTAACTTTTTTCTTATCAGAAATTGATTTTACTAAGCCTGATAGGCTTAATCCTATTGCACAACTTTTCCCCCTTCCCCTGTTGGCTGTAACAACTATTACCTTCTTTTTTTCGCTAAAATCTATTAGAGATTCACTTTCTTTAATAACGTTTATTTGGTCTTGTGTTAAAGCTAGTTCATAAACCTCCTTTGGAAAAGTTATATCTGATGGTATTGATACCTCTTTCTCTTTAGGAATGTCGTATATTATTTCGGGCTCATTTATTATCTTATCGTTATCCGCATCATAGACAAAAACATTTTCTCTATGCTCCATTATTTTTTTCTTAAACCATGTTATAAAAACATTTCTGGGATTCTCATAATTTGCAACAACCAAGTTTCTCTTAAACAAAGTTACTTTGTTATCCCATTTGTCCCAAGATGGAGTTTGCAAAATTAATAATCCTCCTTTTTCTACTAGTCCTGATATTATTCCAATATAATTTGGTCTAAGATCTTCATAAAGATCTATTATAGCCCCTTGAAATGTTTGACCCATTAGCTTTTTCGAATCCTCAATTCTATATATTGATAATTTTAATTTCCCTCCCTTTTCTTTTACGTTTTTCTTCGCTATCTCTTTCTTCAATTTTGACGTATCGCTGCTATCGTAAAAGACGTACAAAAAATTTGAATCTTTAACAATTTGTTCTTCCCTTAAAATACTTTCATATAATAAAATTAATTTAGATGTTAATACACCAATTACCTCTTGATTTTCTCCGCTTAAAACAACCATAACCCTTTTCTTGCTTTTATACGATTGTAATATTGCTTTTTTAAATATTTTTAAAAATCTAAGAAATCCAATTGGCACATCAAAATTTATATCAAATGTTAATTCTTCAGCCTTCTTTTTTATGATTTCTTTGGTGTCCGATTTTAAATTTGTTTCTTCCTCCATTCTTCCCCTCTAATATATTGTTAGATTTTCAAATAATAAACCTAAAAGTATTCATAAAAAATAAAGCATAAAACTTTAATAGGTTTCCTTTCACTTTGTGAAATATGGGGCTGAGTAGTGGAAGGGAACTCTTTTATATTATGGCTTGATGAAATTAAAAACTTAGACATTGAATTATTAGGAGGCAAGGCAAAAGGACTAGTTGAGCTAACTCAGCATAATTTTCCAGTTCCGCCAGGACTAGTTATTACTTCTAAATCATATAAGTATTTTATAGAAAAAACAGGAATAAAGCAATATTTAAACGACACAGTTAAAAAGATAAGTTCATTAAAACCCGCTGAAATTGAAAAAATAAGTGAAGAAATATTAAGAAAATTTGAAGTTACAGATATACCAGACGATTTAAAGGATTTGATAGAACAATCATATATTGAGTTAGGTAAAAAATTAGGTATAGAAAATCCTAGAGTTGCTGTAAGAAGTAGTGCAACCTTAGAAGATGTTGCAGAGGCAAGCTTTGCTGGAATTCAAGATACATACTTAAACATACAAGGTATAGAGGAGTTACTTAAGCATGTAAAGATGGTATGGGCGAGCATATGGACTGCAAGGGCGTTAATTTACAGAGAGAGTTTAGGTTTAGATCATAGAAAAGTATCAATAGCTGTTATTGTACAGAAGATGGTTAATAGTAAAAGTTCAGGGGTTATGTTCACAGTTCATCCAGCTACTGGGGAAACAAATAAAATTGTTATAGAATCATCATGGGGCCTTGGAGAGTTGATTGTAGGAGGTATTGTAACGCCGGACAGCTTTGTCTTGGATAAAAATACATTAAATATAATTGAAAGAAGAATTTCTGCAAAAAAGATAGGTAGGTTTTACGATCCTATAAATAAGAAAAATGTTGATATAGAATTACTCGATAATCCAGAAGATTATCCGGAAGGACCTTTGTATGATTTGTTAAAGATGTTTGGTATAACTTCAAAATCCTCATCATTAAAAGATGAGGAGATAAAGTACTTAGCAGAAATTGCAAAGAAGGCAGAAGACTCATTTAATCATGCTTTAGACATGGAATGGGCTATAGATATGGATTTAACTTTTCCAAGAAATGTAATGATAGTCCAGGCTAGGTTTGAAACCGTATGGTCAAAGCAAAAAATAGGAAAAGAAGGAACTATTTTGACAAGAGGACTTCCTGCTAGCCCAGGTATTGCAAGCGGTTCAGCTAAAATAATACATACTGTTAATGAGGCTGTTGAGAAAATGAAGCCAGGAGATGTTTTGGTTACAAAAATGACTGACCCTGATTGGGTGCCATATATGAAAATGGCATCAGCTATAGTTACAGATGAAGGAGGTATGACAGCTCATGCTGCAATAGTTGCAAGAGAATTGGGTAAGCCTGCTGTCGTAGGTACTGGTAATGCAACTACAGTTATTAAAGACTCAACATTAATAACTGTAGATGGAAGTAGAGGTGTCGTCACTTATGGAATAACCGAGAAAAAGGAGGAGGGCAAAAAGGAAGAAAAAATAAGTTTAGAATTTCTAGCAGACCTTTACCCTATTACAGGAACAAAAATTTATATGAATTTAGGGGAGCCAGATGAAATTGATAGGTACGTTAATCTTCCATTCGACGGAATTGGCTTAATGAGAGTTGAATTCATTATTTCTAGTAAGATAGGCTATCATCCACTTTATTTACTAGAGCAGGGAAAGCCGGACGTTTTTATCGATGGATTAGCAGAAGGAATAGGAAAAGTTGCAGCAGCTATTTCACCAAGACCATTAGTTGTTAGATTTAGCGATTTTAAGACCAATGAATATAGCAGACTAAAAGGCGGAGAAAAATATGAACCAAGTGACGAAAGAAATCCTATGATAGGATGGAGGGGCGTATCTAGATACATACAAAAACCATACGAACCGGCTTTCAGGCTCGAAGTTAGAGCAATTAAAAAAGTTAGAGAAGAAATGGGCTTAAGAAATGTATATGTTATGTTTCCTTTTGTTAGAACAACTTGGGAATTAGAGAGAGCTATGAAAATAATGGAGGAAGAGGGGCTTAAAAGGAGTAAGGACTTTAAAGTTTGGATAATGGTTGAAGTACCTAGTACGGTAATTTTGGCGGATGAATTTGCAAAAATGGTAGACGGGTTTAGTGTTGGGAGTAATGACTTAACCCAACTTACATTAGGAGTAGACAGGGATAGCTCCTTGTTAGCTAAAATGGGATATTTTGATGAAAGAGATCCAGCAGTTTTGAAATCAATAGGCATGCTCATAGATGCTGCCCATAGAAATAATGCAACAGTAAGCATATGCGGCCAAGCTCCAAGCGTATACCCAGAAATTGTTGAAAACCTTGTAAGGAAAGGAATTGATTCTATAAGTGTAAATCCCGATGCTGTGATTAAAGTGAGGAGGCATGTAGCTAGTGTTGAGAGAAGAATATTGGTAGAAAACAGTATCAAAAAGCCTTAATCTATATTAATAAAATTCTCTTCTTCTGGTGTATATGAGCCGTTTTTCTCTAATATATTGAATACCTCAATTATTTCCTTTGTGTTTCCATTAATAAATAATATCCCTAGTTCGTTTTCTTCCATAACATTACCTAAATATAAGTATGCAGAAGTTGTTAATTTCCCTTTTTTAGAATAAAATACCAGTAAATTATACGAATTTTCTAGTATAGAAGAGATTTTTTCAAGATCGTTCATTGCCTCAACGGCTTTGATTTTATAGAAGGGAGGATAAACAATTATAAAAGATGTAGAGTTCTTTAGCTTTACTTTAATAATTTCTTTATCATCGGCTTTAACTATTTCTGCTCCTTTTTCTTTTAATTCGTTTAATATTATTTTTACTTCTTCATCTATCGCTTTAGGATCATATTTACTCTTTTCTCTTTTTGCTTCATCCAATAACGTGTTGTGAAATTCTTCTATCCCTATTACATCTATTGACAATCTTTGCACCAGATTTTATAATGCATAAAAGAATATTAAGACTTTACCTTCTTTAATATCAATGTTTTGATTTCATAAGGATTTAAGCAGATTTTATTGGTATTTAAATCAGTTTTTTCTGTTTCAATTAGATTAGTTTCTCCTACTATAAGATAGTTATCACTTTTTAATTCTGTGCATACATTCCTTCCATAGGTTTCCCATATCCTTAATATAGCATCTTCAGAGTCTTCCATCCTTTTTAATGTTCCAAACATTATGAAACTAGGATCTATCTCTAAAAAGCTTCTTTCATCTGCTTTTCCTTTTATATAAATTACTTCATTATTTAATTCCATAGCTAGTTTAGGTGTAAGAGATTCTCTCCAAGTGTTTTTATGAGGATATATCCAATATTTAATGCTTTGCTTTCCTCTGTCTAGTTTTGGATTAGGAAATAATGGAGACCTTAATAAAGATAAGCTAATTGTATTTGAAGAAACACTATATCCCTGCCTTCCAAAGTTTATTATTGATATACCATAGTCTGGATCATAAATATCAGTCCATTTCCACATAGGAACTTCGTATTTGGCCCTATCCCAACTATTGCTAGGTAAGGTAGGTCTCTCTATTACACCGTAAGGTATTTCAGCATGATTATATTGACCCATGATATTTGTTTTAATAACTATTTTAAGTAGCTTAAGATTTTCATTCCAATCTACATCATGATTTACCTCTATTACCTTATTATTTAAGCAAATCTTTGTTTCAATTTTAGAGTTGTTTATTTCATTAATAAAATTCAAGCAACTCTTTAAAGTCCCTTCTTCAGAATATTTAAAATTCAATTTAATTTTTTCGCATACTCTTTTATAGTTCTCATCAATATCCCATCCATCAAATTTTTCTGGCATATCTTCGCATAAAAGCAAATATATATCATTTATGGAATTCCTCTTGTTTTCTTTATCATAAATCTTTAAGCTATCCCTTTCATAGCTTATGACAAAATATTTATTTTCTATATGTTTATTGTTTGAAATTTCAGTGTTAGATTGAGTTAAACAAGGACCAATTTCATAAGAAACGAAACCTGAAGGAGGTAGCTCTATTTCAGTTAAATATTTCTCTCCAATTTTTTGACATACCTTGCCTTTTAACTGATTATCTATTTCAATTAATTCTTTTCTTTTCCAGGGCAAATGGTTGAAAAATGTTATGTATTTATCATCGTTTATTACCACACTTTTTAATATTAACGATAAAACTTCATTAAGCTGCTTTATTGTAGAAATAAGTTCCTTAACCATATTCTCATATACTTGATAGGTTGTTGTTGCCGAGATTGCGTCATGGAATTCAAGTTCAAGAAGCCTTAACCAATATTCTTCCAAGTTAATGTTCTTATCTAAAAGAGAGGACCAACTTTCGATCTGAATTAATTTCATTTCCGCTTCTCTTATCAGCTCTTTTAGTTTGACACCGTTTGTATATACCCCTCTGTGTGTTTCTAAGTAGAGCTCACCATACCAGGTAGGCAATAATTCTTTATGATCTTTGATTTCAATAATATGATCTTCTGGAGATTTAATTGTAAGTATGGGAAGGCCAGGAAATTTTTTATATATTAAAAATCTTTCTAACATTAACCAAGTTGGTCCTCCTCCTCCATCTCCATGGCCAAATACTAGAAATGCTGGCAAATCTTTTATTTCATGATCGTTCCAAGCGTTAACTAATTGATTTGGAGACAAGTCGCTACCGTATGTAGGATAATTTATTGAAGTGATCTCAGTACCGTCAATTCCTTTCCATAAAAATACCGAGTAAGGAAATTTATTTATATTATTCCAATATAGCTTGTGTGTGTAAAATCCATTTATTCCAGATTTCTTCATTATTTGAGGTAGCTGTCCTGAAAACCCAAAAGAATCTGGTAGCCAGCCTATAGTTGAAATTTGATTAAATTCTTTTAATAAAAACCTTTGGCCATAGAGGAACTGTTTAACTAAAGACTCTCCTCCTGGAAGATTTGTATCGCTTTCAACCCACATGCCTCCAAGAGGTATTAGTTTATGTTCTTTTACATAATTTTTAATCTCATTATAAAGGCTTGGATTTTCATCTTTTACCCATTTTAAATATACCATGTTTGATATACCATACTTTAAAAAATCATTGTTTTTGATTAAAGATAATACATTAGATAAGTTCCTATAAACTTTTTGTTTTGTTACATTTGTATCCCAAAGCCATGTAAAATCTATGTGGGCATGGGCAATTAAATCAAGATTGCCTATCGGACCAAATTTGTTTCTTAGTTTTTCCATACCTTTTTCTAATATTGATTCTGCCAATTCAGCGCTTTTTTTCAATTTTGAAAAATCTACCTCTTTTCCATCAATATCACTAATGCTTATATAATTCTCAAGGCTATTTAGATACCAAGGGGCTTTTATTAGCTGTGTTTTTAAGGCTATTTCTATTTTATCCCCTTTTATAGAATCTATTGTTATCTTGTCTAGAGAATCATTAAGTATCCTTAGCAACTCATTTGATATTGATGGCAAAATTTTTGATGCATCATTTATAAGTTTTGCTTTTATAAGGAACCTAAATGTAGAAGGTTCGAAGTAAATTAAATATATTTTGTTGATTGATATTTTGTTTTCTCCTAATAAACCAACATAAGATGGGCATAGTCTTATTAAACCTGATTTAGTTGCCTTAATCCACTTTCCATCAGTTATTTCTTTACTTCCAAATATTGCATATTTTTCATTTTCAATTTCTAGAGTGCCTTCTCCATCGATATCTATAAAAATCCAAGGTTCATTATTGCTATCAATAGACAAATCAGAGCAAAGACAAGAATCGCAATTTTTTAAATTTAATTCCTTATAGTCAACAATTGAATTGGTATAAATGTAAAAGAGTTTAACATCTAATGATCCCGGGCTTCTTTGTTCCAATTTATTCCCTAGATAATTTATTTTGAAAGAAATTATTAAACTTGCTTAAATTACTTTTTCGAGAATATCAGAATTTATTATGTTTGCATTATAAACTTTTTTGTAGTAAATTTCCCAATTTTTGTCGATCCTTGCTGCTACAGCATCCCTAATTACATAAATTTTGTATCCTCTGAAGAAGGCATCTGCAGCAGTGTGTCTTACACAAATATCTGCATCTAGGCCTGCTAGAAAAATAGTATCGATATTATTAGTTCTTAAAAGATAATCCAATGGTGTGCCATAAAAAGCGCTGTACGCATGTTTTTCTAATACGTAATCGTTTATATCTGGTTTTATTTCATCATAAACTTTAGCGCCTTCTGTTCCTTTCATAGCATGAGGTCCCCATAAAGAAATTTCAAAATCATTATAGTAGTGTGAGTCATTAACATAAAATATTGGATAATTCTTTTTCCTAAAAATATCAATAGCCTTCTTTGTAGGTTTAACTGTTAATATAGCTTCATCAGTTTTCAAAGCGCCAGAGATGAAATCGTTTAACATATCAATTATTATGAGGCCAGGTTTCATGAAATTCACCAAAAGAAACAGTTGTTCTCTAAGTTAATATATTTTCATTAATACGGATAAATATGTTTTATTTATATCAACTAATTTTACTGTTATTATAAAGTATTGTCTACTCTTAGAAGGGGATAGGCCTGATTTATATCAAATTTTTAATCTTAACGGCGATTTCGCTTATGTTAACATTAATTCTTTCATTGGTTTTAGTATTGTAAATTGTAACGGTGTTAGTTTCTTTTTCTTTCTTTCCAACAAAAATTAATAAAGGTATTTTTAATTTGTTTGCCTTTTTCCTTTGTTGATCCTCCTTACTTCTATTCAGATCTATTTTAACATTATATCCATTAAATCTTAAAAGATTTGCAACATCCCATGCATATTTAAACGTTTCTTCCTCAATAAAAATTATCTGTATTTCAGTAAAAGTCTTCTTATCTAGATTATAAATTCCTAATTCTAAACCTGCATCAATTATTCTTTCAATTCCAATGCTTCCACCAGTTGCAGGTATTTGCTTTCCTGAAAAAATTCCTGCCAAATTATCATATCTTCCTCCTCCTGAAACGCTTCCAATTTTTGGTTCTTTTAATACTACTTCATAAATTGGACCAGTATAATAATCTAACCCTCTGACTAAACTCAGATCGATAACAACTTTATCTTTATTATTAACTAATCCAAGCATTTCATTTAAATGATCATATGCATTTTTTACGAGCGTATTTTTTCCATACTTTTTATCAATATTTTCAACTATTTCATTGGGTTTTCCTTTCATGCTGATTAAATCAATAATTTTTTCTACTACATCATTATTAAGCAGCTGGCTTAGCTCTTTCTTAACATTATCTATGCCAATCTTATCTAGCTTATCAATGATTCTATAAATTGTAATTGGGGACTTTATATTAAGTTCCTGTTCAAATATTCCTGATAGAAGTCTTCTGTCGTTTATTCTTACATCAAATCCGGACTCAAAACCAAGAGATTTAACTGCATCTATAATTAAGTTTATCATTTCAGCATCAGCCTCTGGATATGGAGAGCCAACAATATCAGCATCGCATTGATAGAATTCTCTATACCTTCCTTTTTGCGGCTCTTCATGTCTCCATACAGGACCTATTTGATATCTTTTAAATGGCATTTGTAAATCCAGATGAGAGGATATAAATCTTGCTAGAGGTACTGTTAAATCGTATCTCAAAGCATATTCTCTTTCACTCCAAGGATCTTTAAAACGCCATATTAATCTATTTTCTGCCTCCTCTCCGTATTTTCCGGATAAGGTTTCCCAATATTCAACTGAAGGTGTATCTAAAGGGTCAAATCCGTATTTTTTAAAGACATTTTCTAGCTTTGATATCAAGCTTTTCCTTAATATCATTATTTCAGGGGGAAAATCCCTAAAACCTCTAGGCGGTCTAAATTCTTTTGACATTTTTCTCCCCTTATTTTGTTTAAACTTCTAAATAAATTTGTTTATCAGGTATTTCTGCTTTAATTTCACACACATTATTTATTTTAATGTTATCTTTTATATATATCAATAAATCCTCAAATGTTCCCTCGTTTCCTACTATTTCCCATAGTTTTTTTCTATTAATGTTTTTTAAAAAAGTCGAAAATAATTTTTGCAATTTCTCTATATCTATTATAGGTTTCTTATCAGTAACATAATTACAGATGCATAGGGTCAATTTTATATCATGGCCATGTATATCGTAACCCATACTTTCAATTTTCATAGCCACGCTTATATTATCTGATACGCATAGTTTCCATTTCAATCTAAATCCTATTATTTAATTGCTTCAAATTAATATTTAATCTTATTCCTTATGAATTATGGGAATTAATTATATTAAAATTGAGTAGAGATAATTCAACATAAAGAGTTAAAAATTGAGATAAATATTAAAATTGAAGGGAGATATAAAATGCTTAAAAATAACTTTGTCCAAGACATATACGAAAATTACCAGAGCCATTTAAACAAAGATGTTAAGATATGCGGTTGGGTAAGTAATATAAGAGATTTAGGCGGAGTTAAATTTGTATTGTTAAGAGACAGAACTGGAGTGATGCAGCTTGTATTTAAAAAGGGGATAACCCCTGAAGAAGAAATTGAAAAATCAAAAGATCTGATAAAGGAATCTATTATATGTATTGAAGGAATTTTAACCGAGGGTAAATCATCATTGAAATATGAAGTACAAGTAAAAAAATTAAACATATTAAATAAGCCTTATGAACCAATACCATTAGATCCTGATAGTAGTATTGAAGCACAATTTAATGTGAGGCTTGATTATAGATGGCTCGATGTAAGGAACAGGAGAGTATCAGCAATATTTATATTTGAATCATGGGTTGCGAAGACTTTTAGAGAATATTTAACAGACAATGGTTTTGTTGAAATATTTACTCCAAAAATTGTTGCAACAGGTACAGAAGGAGGGGCTGAAGTATTTCCTGTTATTTATTTCGGTAAAGAAGCGTATTTAGCTCAGAGCCCGCAATTTTATAAGCAATTGGCAGTTATATCAGGTTTAGAAAGAGTTTTTGAAATAGGACCAGTATTTAGAGCAGAAGCTCATCATACTGTAAGGCATTTATCAGAGTTTCATGGACTAGATATGGAGATGGGATATATAAGTAATGTTGATGATGTTATGAATACTGTAGAGGGATTCTTTAAGAGGATGTCGGAAAAGGCTTTAAGTGATAAGTATTTAAAACCTGTTAAAGAGTTTTTCAATTTAGAGGTCTCAATGCCAGAGAGAATACCTAGAATACCTATAAGAGAAGCTTATAAGATATTAGAAAATTATTATGGGAAGCATTTAGAAATTGGTGATGATTTAGACACTGAATCAGAAAGACTTTTAGGTGAATATGTTAAAAAGGAATTTAATAGCGATTTTGTTTTTATAACTGAATATCCGTGGAAGGTAAGACCATTTTATACTATGAGGAAGCAAGAAGATAATCAATGGACTTATGGTTTTGATTTGTTATTTAAAGGATTAGAGGTAGCTACCGGAAGTCAAAGAGAGCATAGGTATGATATGTTAATTAAAAATTTAAAAGATAAAGGATTAGATGAAAAAAGGTTTAAGTTTTATTTAGATTTCTTCAAAGATGGGACTCCACCTCATGGAGGAGTTGGTCTAGGATTAGAAAGAATAGTGAAGCAATTCTTAAACCTTGATAATGTTAGAGAAGCAAGATTACTGCCGAGAGATACTGAAAGGATAACGCCATAAGTGTGAATATGAATGTATTTATTATGGTTTTCTTTATTCTTCATGCTTGTATTTGGAATTAGTTTAGAATTTTTATTTAAGAAAAATTTTAAGTATTTGATTTTTATTTGGATTTTATTATCAATTTTTTTCATTTTTTTGTTATATTTTAGTTTAGGACCTCGTGACTCTTACTTATATTTGGTATCTTATTTGTTAGAAATTTCACTTAGCATAGACAATATCCTTGTTTTCTTGCTTATATTTAAACAATTTTCTATATCTTTTGAATCTCAAGAAAAGGTTGTAGCAATAGGAAGCTATTCTGCATTGATATTTAGGTTTCTTTTTGTTTTTGCAGGCATCAAATTGATAGATATATTCAATTTAGGATCTGTTATATTATCTTTGCTTGTTTTATTTAGTGCATATGAATTGGGAAAAAATGAAGTAAAGAATGAAAGTGAAGAATCTAGGCTTATATCATTTTTTAAGAAAAAAATGAAAGCTGATTTCTCTAACGAAAAATTTTCTTTTTTCATTAAAAAGGACGGTAAAATTTATCCTACAAAATATTTCTTTGTTATTTTGGCAATTGAGGCTTCTGATATAATTTTTGCATTTGATTCAATACCTGCGATAGTTCTACTTACAAAAAATGAAATCATAGCATATTCTTCAACTATATTCGGAACAATGATGATTAGATCTATATATTTTAATGTAAACAAATCATTGATAAATTTAAAACATATAGATGGATTTCTTGCTGTAGGATTAGGTTATATAGGCATTGCTTCATTAATAAATAGTATAAGCAAATCTTTGAATCTCAATTATTTTATACCAGAATATATTTCAATAATTATCATAATATTTATTATAGTCTTAGCTTTATTATATTCATTTTTATTAAATAAAAAAGGAAGATAGCAATGATAAGAAAAGTCTTAATAGTTGACGGCTATAATGATGAGCCTGGAGGTCTTGGTGTTCCACCTTATATAGATGTTTATCCTAGATACATAGCAGGGGCTATATGGAGTGTTGATAATAATATAAAAATAGTATATATAACAATAGACCAGCTTAGAAACAGTCGATTAAATAATTATAATAGTTATGATTTAGTTATATTTTCAGCAGGAGTTGTAGTTCCAGGTAAATACATTGGAGGTAAACCCATAACAGGTGAAGAACTATTAATATATGCAAGGATTTTAAATAAACCGTTTAAAGTACTAGTTGGTCCAGCTGCAAAGTGGGGGATGGGTCAGTTAGGAGGTAGAGAAGCTATAAGTCCTTCAGTGTTCAAAAAAGCAGGGTTTGATATATTAGTAACTGGAGATCCGGAAATTTACTTTTATGACTTTTTTAAATTTGGCGAAAGCAGTGCCTCACCTCATAAAATAAGAGAAAATTATGATGATGTAGATAAATTTTCAGTTTTAGGAGCTAAGATAATAAAGCAACATCCTAATTATGGTAAAAACCTAATAGTAGAATTGGAAACTTATAGAGGTTGCTCTAGATGGATTTCAGGTGGATGTAGTTTTTGTGTTGAACCGCTAAGAGGGAAACCAATACAAAGAAAAGTGGAAGGCATAGTTAAAGAAGTAAAGGCTTTATATGATAATGGTGCAAGATCTTTTAGATTAGGGAGACAGGCAGATATCATTGTTTATGGGTCAAACAGGATAGGAGAAGATGAATGGCCTATACCAAACCCAAACGAATTAGAAAGGCTATTTTATGGTATAAGGTTTAATGCTCCAAATTTACATGTTTTACATATTGATAATGTAAATCCAGGCACTATATCTAGGTATCCAAAAGAATCCAAGAAAGCCTTAATTAAAATAATAAAGTATCACACACCAGGAGATGTTGCAGCGTTTGGTATTGAATCTTTAGACCCAAATGTAATTAAAATTAACAACTTGAAAGTAACATTTGAAGATGCTATTAAGTCCATAGAAATTGTTAATTCTGTTGGTTCCTCTAGAGGCTATAATGGTTTGCCAGAAATATTGCCAGGTATTAATTTTATATTAGGATTACCAGGAGAAACAAAGGAAACTTATAGATATAATAAAGAATTTTTAGAAGAAATAGTTAAAAGAAAACTAATGGTTAGAAGAGTAAATGTAAGAAAGTTGCTTGCATTGGAAAATACGAAAGTTTATAGGTTATACCATGGAATAAGAAGAAAGAATGAAGGCATTACTAAATCTTTTATTCATTATGTTAGGGATAAGTTTGATCCTTATATGTTATCATTAGTTGTCCCTCAAGGTACAATATTAAAGGACTTATGGGTTGAGGAGTGTGATAAAAGTTTTTGCTATGCAAGGCAAGTAGGGAGCTATCCTTTAATGGTAATTATAAAAGGATATTATGCAAGGCTCAGTTATATAAATGAAATAAAGGTTTTAGGAGTACATTCGTCTAGAGCAATAAGAGGGGAAGTGATTACTAAAAATGATATTATGTAGATGATAAATCAAATTAATTAGTCTTTTGATATTTAGTTCAGTAATATCGATAAAATTTGATTATTTATCAAAATCTTTATAAAATATATATTTTTAAATTTTATTTATAGATATATATAGTGTGATAAAGATGTCTAAGAAAAATCAAAAAGAAACAAGAATGATAAGGAAGGTTCAAATAACTGGAGGATCAACATATATAATTTCTATACCAAAGGAATGGGTAGATGAGTTAGGAATAGATAAAGGATTAGATGTTGTTATGGAACTAACAAGAGATAATGCATTAAAAGTCTATTCATCAAAATATAAAGAGAAACCGAGGGATATTATAAAAGAGATTTATATAAATGAAAATTTATTAGATTCTGCCATTATTATGGAAGTCATTTCAGCTTATTTAGCTGGATACACATCAATAAAGCTTGTCTTTTCACCATTAATACTAAACAGGGTAGGTCAAATAATAAATATTGTAAGAAATAAGGTGGTTGGGCTTGAAGTCTTAGAAGAAAATGAGAACAGTGTGACCTTGCACGTTGTTGTAGACTTAAGTTCAATACCTACAAAACTCGCTATAGAAAATATGAGGAAGACATTTAAATCTATATTGGAAGACTTTGGAAATGCAATAAAAAATAGAAATGAAGAAATTTTTAATAGCATAATAAAAAGAGATGATGTAATAGATAAACTATATTTGTATATTTATAAACAAATTAATCTTACATTACAAGAAACTGTAAAGCTTGAGGATCTAGGCATTTATAATTCAACTGAAGCAATTAATCTATATACAATTATAAAAAGTATTGAAAGGATTGCCGATCATATAGTAGCTATGTCTACATGGATATTAGAAAACATAAACGAAATCCAGATACCAGAAATGTTAGACAATCTTATAACAGATGTATCTAAAGAAGTTATCTCTGTTGTCGACAATATAGGAACTTGCCAAAAAGCAAACGAGCTTCTTAAGCTATATTCAAGAATTCATGAATTAATTGAAAAAGAGCTCGAATTAATTAAATCCTTAAAGGGGTCAAAGCAATTTTATGAAATCTATCCAATATTAGACGGATTAAGGAGAGCTATGGCATATTCTATAGATATAATTGAGGCTCAAGTTGGATTAAATATGGAAAGAGAAATAAATGGGAACGTAAAATATAATAAGATGCATTAGTTAAACTCATAAAGTGGGCAAATTTGAGCAAAAAATGTGAAGAAGACTTAATAAATAAATTATTAGACTTATCGAGGCTTAATATTACTGAAGAAGAACTTGAAAAGCTTTGCAATGATATTAATGAGATTAGAAGTTTATTAAACAAGGTCTCGTCAATAAGTTCACTTGATGTTAAGCCTCTCTATAATGTTTGGGACGGTATTTTAGATCCTCCATCACATGTTGGTATAGAAAAGATAAACATTGATAACCTAATACCAAATGAAAGAATTATTCAAAATAAAATTAAAATACCGTGGAAGGGGGAAAAATGAAGGAGACAGCTGTTACTATAATAGAGAACTTAAGGAATGGAAGTGTAGATATCGAAGATTATGTTTTTAAAAAAATTGATATAATTAGAAAAAAAGACATTGTTATAAATGCATATATATCCATTGATTCTGAAGATTTTATTTTAGAAAGAATTAATGAGATAAAAAGAAATATGGTTTCGGGAATAAATATGAAAATACCAGGTATAGTTGTTAGCATTAAGGATAACATATCAACCAATTTTTTGCCTACTACTGCAGGATCTAAAATATTAGAAAATTATGTACCTCCATATAATGCAACGGTTGTTGAAAAAATATTAAAGGAAGGTGGAATCATAATAGGAAAAACAAATCTAGACGAGTTTGCTATGGGTTCTACAACAGAGTTTAGCGCTTATGGTTTAACAAGAAATCCATGGGATATAACAAGGGTTCCAGGAGGCAGTAGTGGAGGTAGTGCTGCAAGTTTAGCTTATGGAAGTTGTGACCTCTCATTAGGAAGCGATACAGGGGGATCTGTAAGGTTACCTGCCTCCTATACTGCTACAGTAGGCCTAAAACCTACTTATGGAACTGTGAGCAGATACGGGTTAATTCCATATGCCAATAGCTTAGAGCAAATAAGTCCCATGGCTAGGAGCGTAAAAGATTTGGCTTTAATTTGGGACGTTATTAAAGGCTATGATGAAAAAGATGCAACCAGTGTAAATTACGATTTTAAAACAATTAATAATAAAACAATTAATAATAAATTTAAGATATGTGTTCCTAATGAATTTATAGAAGATTCGGAGCAACCTATCAAATCAACTATTTATAAATTGCTAGAAAAAATAGAAAATGAGGGGATAGATATTGAATATGAAGGCAGGTTCGAAAAGTTAAAGTATGCCTTACCAACTTATTATACTATTGCTTTTGCGGAAGCGGCAAGTAATTTAGCTAGATATGATGGCAAGTTGTATCCAGTTTCATCAGAAGGGTTTAGTTATAAAGAAATGAGTGAAAATACAAGAAGGCATAACTTCGGTCTTGAGGTTAAGAAAAGGATTTTAATGGGAGTATTGGCTTTAAGCGAAGGTTTTATAAACGATTACTACATAGCTGCGACGAAAGGAAGGAGAATTATAAGAGATGAAATTTTAAATATGACAAAGCACTGTATAATTGCGAGCTCAGTTTCTCCTATATTACCCCCTAAAATAGGTGAAAGAATTAAAGATCCATTAAAATTATATGCCATGGATATTTATACTGTTGTAGCAAACTTAGCCGGTGTTCCGGCATTAGCTATGCCAGCTGGCTTTTATAATAATTTGCCCGTTGGAATTCAATTTATGGCTGGTCCATTTGAAGAAGAAAAATTGTTGACACTTGGATCATTTATAGAAGAAAAAACAGGATTGTATAATTTAATAGCAGGCGATTAAGATGAAATACAAAATAGGGTTGGAAATACATACGCAACTCACAGAAGCAGGAACAAAACTTTTTTGTGATTGTGATTCAAATTATAGAAAATATGAAACTAATACTAATATCTGCCCTGTTTGTTTAGGATTACCAGGTGCATTACCAGTTCCTAGAAGAAATCCATTAAAGCTAGCTTTATTAGTTTCCAAATCATTTGATTGTCAAATACCAGAATATATGGTGTTTACAAGAAAACATTATTTTTACCCTGATTTACCTAAAAACTACCAAATAACTCAATATGAAAAGGCAGGGGGTATTCCTGTTTGTTTGAAAGGTATTTTAAAGTATTTTGATCCTGATCATTTAACATGGAAAAATGTTACGTTAAGAAGAATGAACATAGAAGAAGATCCTGGGAAAACTGAATATAGCGAGGGGAATATTATTTTAAGTGAATATGCATACTTAGATTATAATAGAAGTGGGGTTCCCTTATTAGAGGTTGTTACAGAACCTGAGATTCCCACGCCCAGAGATGCAAGAAAAGCTGTTGAATATCTTTTATTAACTATGGAATATATAGGCGCCATTAATCCAAGATTAGAGGGATCTTTTAGAGTAGATGCAAACGTAAGCGTAGAAGAAGGAGAAAGGGTAGAAGTTAAGAACATAGGGAGTACATTAGATTTGGAAAAGGCTTTAAAGTATGAAATTTTTAGACAAAGTAAAATAGTTGAAGAAGGAGGAAAAATAAAAAGAGAAACTAGACATTGGGATTCAATAAGGGGAGTAACAAAACCTTTGAGAAGTAAGGAAATGGAAGAAGAATACTTGTATTTTCCTGACCCAGATATACCAGCGATAAAAACAGAACAACTATTAAAGGAAGCTATGTCTAATAATTTTATAACCCCAGAAACTATTATGAATAGAATAACTATGTATGGAGTATCTCAAAGAATAGCTTGGAGTTTGATAACTGTAAAGCCTGCAGCAGAACTATTTTTAGAATCAGTTAGAATTGGTTCTGATCCTAAAATAACAGCAAGAATTTTAGCTATAGATTACAAAGGTTTATTAAAAAAATCAGGAAAAAACATTTATGAAAAGAGCAACTGGCCAAACAAACAGGTATTAAAATTATTAAGTTCTTTGGTCTCCAGCAAATCATATACATATGATGAATTAAAATATAATATATTGTCAAAATTGCTTGATAATAATTATATGGACTTAGTCTTACCAGAAAAGGTAGAGCCCACAAATTTAATAATTTCTGTAATAAATGAAGAGAAAAAAGCAGTTGAGGATTTTATTTCAGGCAAAAAAGAGGCTCTTGATTATTTGGTTGGCAAAGTTTTAAAGAAAGCTAAAGGAAAAGCTATAGATCCAAAAACAATTAGAAAAATGATAGAGATGGCTTTAGCTAAGCATTAGCTTTTTTTCTTGATTAATGGAAATTCTGATATTTTTGCTTCACCAGTTCTGCCTTTGCCATCACTTATTGTAATCGGTTCTCCTGTTATTGAATATCTAGTATCTATATAACCCATTCCAACACCTTTTTCCAAAATTGGACTATAAGTCCCGCTCGTAACCCATCCAACATCTATATCATCAATTATTATTCTATATCCATGCCTAGGTATAAAACGAGCAGAGCTTTTTTTCATTTCAATCCCTATTCTAATCCATCTTAGACCTTCTTTACGGCAAGATCTAAGGCTTTCTTCTCCTATGTATCCGCTTTTTTCCCAATCTATAGCTCCCATACCATATTTTAGACTCAATGCGCATGGGTATTTTAGAGGGTCTTCCCCATATTCGTTTCCTCCTAAAACAAATCCCATTTCAATTCTTAAAGTGTCTCTTGCTGCAATTCCTATTGGTTTAACGCCTTCTTTTATTATATTGTTGTAAAATTTTTCGGCATCTTTTGGACTTGCCCATATTTCAAAGCCATCTTCTCCTGTCCATCCACTCCTGCTTATAAGAAAAATATTTGAATCCTTTATTTTTTCATTTAGTCTAAATTCCAAGGGTTTTAAGCTTGATGTCCATGATGCTCCTAATTTATCCATAATATTTTGGCTTTCAGGTCCTTGTAAAGCTAAAAGAGCATAATCAAATGTTAAATCCTTTATTTCAACATTAAATTTATTTTTTTCAATAATATATTTAAAATGATTTATAATCCTTTCTCTGGTAGCTGCATTTGGTACAGCGAGCCATTCTTCATCATTAATTTTATACCACATCTCATCATCAATGACTCTAGCATATTCATTTAATGCAAGTGTAGGTCCGCTCATGAAGTTTTCTTTTGTTTTATAAATTTTCTTTGTGAATGCTTTTTCTAATAAATTTAAGGAATCTTTTCCTATTATCTTAAGTCTACCCATGTGGCTTATATCAAAAATACCAACAGATTTCCTAACAGCTAAATGCTCTTCCATTGTAGAAGTATATATCATTGGTACGTTCCAGCCAGCAAATTCTCCAAAGCTTGCATTTATCTTTTGATGAAGGTCTTGGAGGTGTACATTATACATAGGATCACCATTTATTCAGAATTTAATAAAATCTTTACCAAAAGCAGCACATATCGGGCACCTATTTGGAGGCTCTTTAGCTATTAATGTGTGTCCGCAAACAGGGCAAATCCATATAAAACCATCTATAGGCATGTCTTTTCCTTCATCAACATATTTTTTAGCTTCACTGAAAAGTTTGGCATGTATTTTTTCTGCCTCTAATGCATATCTAAACGAAATTTCTGCCTCTTTATCTTTTTGGAACTTAGCCATTTCTATATAAGTTGGGTACATTTCATTTACTTCAAATTCTTCACCCATTATTGCAAGTTCTAAGTTTTTAGATGTATTGCCAGGACCAAATGGGGCATCAGCTACAACTTTTTTGCCATCTTTTAATTTGCTTAGTCTTTGAAAATGATTTCTAGCATGTACTTGTTCTGCAAAAGCAATGGCCCTAAATAATCTGGCTACATTTTTGAATCCTTCCTTTTCAGCTATATCAGCAAAAATCAAATATCTCATATGGGCCATAGATTCTCCTCCATAACTAGACTCCAATGCTCCTTCTGTCATAGCAGGATGATCTGATTGAGACAATATTCTCACCTATTATAATATTGTATTTAACATATTAATAAGTTTTAAAGTTAGTATTTAAACTAATATATAAAAGGTTTTAAAAATACTATCTATAGTTAAATGAATTTAAAAGTTAACATATGTAAACTTAATTGATTTGCTCATTTCATCAATCTTTCTCCAATCGTTATAACTTAATCTCCACCCAACACTTCCAGCATTTTCAGCTGCTTGTTCTTTGTTCTTTGCCCCAGGTATTGGTACTATGTTTTTGCTATATGATGATATCCAGTTTAATGCTACCTGTGATGGAGTCTTATTATATTTTTTTGCTACTTCTTTGATAAGATCAGCTAATTTTAGTATTTGCTTATAGTTTTCTGGTAAAAATACTGCATCATTTCTCCTTACGTCTTTAAAATTATTTATTTCATCCATGCTATATTTACCTAATATTGCAGCCTTTGCTAATGGGCTCCATGCAAGCATGGTCATTTCTGAAGACTCGACATAAGGTATTATTTCTTTTTCTGCTTGTCTTTCAACTAAATTGTACCTTATTTCCATTATTTGTAAATCATTCTTAGATAGGCAATATCTTGCCGACTCCGCTAATTCTGGGGGAAAATCGCTTAATCCAAGGTACCTTATTTTTCCAAGCTCAACAAGTCTTTCAAACGCTTTCATGTATTCACATGTTGGATGATTATGCCATACTGGCGGCCAATGAGCTAACAATGCATCTATATAATCCGTTTGTAATCTATCTAGAGATCTGTCAACTGCTTTAAACACATCATCATATGATAAGAATTCTCCTGGAATTTTTGTAACTATGAAAACGCTGCTTCTCTCAATATTAAGCTCTTTTAGAGCTTTTCCTAAAAAAGACTCGCTCATTCCTCTTCCATAAACCATAGCAGTATCGATCAAATTTATACCAAGCTCTATAGAAGAGGATACAACTTGTTTAGCAATGTTATATTCAGTAACTCCCCAGGCATCACTAAATTGCCACGCACCTAAGCCAATTTTTGAAATCTTTTCATTAGTTTTTCCTAAAGTTGTATATTCCAAATTATATCACCACAATTTAATTAAAAACAGAAAATATAAGCATATGTATAGAAATTAAATTGTTAGTGAGGAGTATGTATAACGAAGAGAACTTAAAAAAACTTAAAATAATTGTAAATGAATACATGAAGAAGGCTTATATGCTTGATGAATTTGTTAACAGAAGTTTGAAATCAATGAGATGGGAAGGTATAGGAATTCTTATGGTGCTAGATGCATCATTTACTAGCGTTGGTTTAAATTATTTTAATACAGTTATACCTGCAGTTATGAAATTCAAAGAGAAATTTTATGATACCAATGAAATAAGGTCATTTAATGATATTATAAACTATGATATTGAAAAGCTGAAAAGCGTTTGGAAAAATGAGAGATCATGGAGAGCAGCAATAGGAATTTCAAGGGTATTTTCTAATTATCCCGGTAATAATGATAGGGAAAAGATTAGAAATTGGGCTTTCTCAAATAATATTGATAACTTTAAGAAGGAAGACTTAAGTAGAGTAAATGGTGTAGGAATCGTTACTTATCAATATTTAAGAATTATGGGGGGTATTGATACTCTAATGCCAGATAAGATTGTTATAAAGGTAGTAAATGGTATTCTCAGCGGTTCAGGTATAATTTTAAAGAGTTCTTATAAAAATTACATAAATTATATTAAAGAAACTGAAGCTATATTTAGATCTATTAATATAAACCCAGTAAGGATAACATGGATGTCATGGTTAATAGATTCAGAAGCAAGAAAAATACTGTCGGGAAAATTTAACTCCGTTTTGTATCTCATTTAAATTTTCTATATCTTAAAAAATATAAATTAAAACTTTTATGTAATAAGCTTTATTATAGGAATTTGGGATAAAACATGGATGGCAAAATTAAAATAAAATATTTAGGATATTTAACTGATTTATCTGGAAAGCAATATGAAGAAAGAGAGATTAATGGAGAAGAGACTATTGAAAACTTATTACCATTTCTCAAAAAGCTTAGAAGGGATGATTATATAATTATAGTAAATGGGAAAGGGGCGGATTTAAAAAGTAAAGTCAAGAGTGGCGATACTATAGTTTTGTTGCCTGAAACTGGAGGTGGATAAGTGAACTATCCCGCCCTTATAGCAGGCATTAATCCTCACCATGAATATTTCTTATTTCTTAGAAAGATATGGCCCCCTTAAAGCTGATGTTCCATCAAAAGAACTGTTTTGTGATGCCTCTTATGGAAGATAGGTTAGAAGGTGTACTTTTCACATTAAGTTCTTTATTCCCAAGGGTATAACTATCTATTACAGCCAGAGTCTACATATAATTATTTTGCAATAAATGAAAAAACTTTGAGGTTATCCATATATTACGGAAAGGGATTTTAGCGTCATTAACACCTATTAGGTTAAAAAAGTTAAAAGAATTATATAAAAATTATATTGAACTAATTAATAATTAATATCTTAATGACTATTTTTCTTTAATTTTCTAAAGCTTAATATTAATGAACTTACTATCAATATAAATATAATAATAGTTAAACAAATCAGATAAATATTCATGTTTTAACCCGATATTACTCTAGCACCATTTTGGCTAATCCTTATTTTACTGGCCCACCTAACGCAACATTTTATTTTATCGATTATGCTTTCAACTTTATTAGAGGGAGCTAAAATTATAACAGAACCTCCTCTTCCGGCACCAGTTAACTTAGCTCCAATAGCGCCTGCAAGCCTGCTTCTATATACTATTTCCTCTAATTCTATTGATGAAACACCGATTGAATTTAATAGGCCTTGGTTTATATTCATAAGAGTTCCTAAAGTTTCATAGTCATCATTGCTTATCGCATCGTTTCCAAGATCAACAATTTTATCTGCAACATCATAAATTAATGAAACTGCCGGCCATAATTTTTCCGATAATATTAAGACATCTTTAACAGGAACTGAAGTGCTTCTTTTTATTCCAGAATCTGCAATTATGAAGGAATATTTATCTGAAAACAAAGTGTTTAGCCTTGAAATTACTCCCACGTCTTTTTTGAAAATTAGTATTCCGCCATAAGTTATTGCCGCGCTATCAACTCCGCTAGGGTTTATATGCGTTATTTTTTCTGCCTCATTTGAAAGCGTAAACAGTTCTTTATCGTTGAGCTTATATCCTAACATATTCGTATAAGATAAGCTAAATGCTGCCGCACTTGCAGCGCTTGAACCCAAGCCAGCAGACATGGGTATTTCGCTGGATATCTTTGCCTTAAAACCTGAAAGTTGAAAACCCCATGATTTTAGAACACTTAAAATTCTTGCAAAAGGTTCTAATTCTTTAGAACCTACAACTTTAAGATCTGCATTAATTTTACCCCTTATTTCTGTTCCTTCACTAACAATTTCAGATGGCCAGTTCGATTCCTCTATTTCTGCCTTGGTGTATAGGTCTATTGCAGCAACGAGCGCTTTTGATCCTTTAACTACGAAATGTTCTCCAAACAATATTACTTTACCGGGAGAAATCGATATAGATTTAGTCACTGTTATCGCCTTTCCACGGTGGAACTATTATAGGTTCATCTTGAACATAGGTTTTACCCAGTTTTAAAGCTATTTCAGCTTTTGACAATTCATATCCCAAATAAGCTGCGTGATCTGCAGATATATTAATTCTTTTTACCAATTCCCTTGCTATGCTCATAGCATGCTTTCCTTGCAATGCAGCTAATATTTCATTATTTCTTTTAAATAAAACTTTAATTTTTTTTGTATTATAATCAACATTAATTTGTATGTAATCATTAAAGTTATAGCTAGGGGGTATATAATTTACTTCTTCATATTTAGCTTGATCGATAATGTTAATTGGCTTATCTTCTTGCTTTACCACTAATAACTTGCTAAATATGCCTCTAGGACTTGATTTTAGTGAATATGCTGTTTCAGCAATTCTAATAGCTTCTCTAGCCTCAGAAACACCTCTAATTGATTTATAAGTTTCTTCAACGACTAAGTATAGAGATGCACCTAATTCTATAGATATCATAGCCAATAATCCGTGAATTCCCAAAGTATCTGCTTCAATTTCCTCTGTTACGTCAGCTGCAGAAAATAGTATTGGAGCATTTATGCTTTTTATAGCATTTATATATCTTTTTATGCTATTAACAAAATCGATCCCAGGTATACCTAATACAGGATCTATTATAACCTTATAACCCCTATTAATTAGATCCTTTCCTATTTTTTTAAGTCTTTTAATGTTTCTATCTCCTATTATTATTGCTAGATCCATTGGTATTTGATCTAAATTATTCTGTATAAATGTAGAAGAGGTGCTTATTCCTATAATACCTAAGTCTTGATAGCTTTTTATTAAAGAAATATCAGACAATTCAACAAAAACAGGAGCATATTTTTTTGCAATTTTAATTTTTTCCTTTACAATTTCTGGATCCGTTTTTTGATTTGAGCCTATTATAAGAATTTTAGCTCCATCATTAACATATCTTTTTGCAATTTCATCAACTTCTTCAAGCCTTATATCTGGATGGATTTCAGCTATTATTATTGTTGGTGGACCTCTCATTGGGATATCTATATTATCATTTATTTTAAATGCAGTTTTATAGGTTATTTTTGGAATAACCGAGCCCATAACTTCATCAGCACTTTTTATTTTATCCAATTTACCTCCGTTGTATATGAAATCTAAAGCATAAGGTAATACGCCCAAAGATTTAGGTCCTTTATAAGTTTCTACATTTGTTGCTTTTTCAATTACTTCAGTGCTACCTCTTACTAATCCTGGAATAATTATTATGTTGGAATCCTTTAACTTATTTAATAAATATGTTCTTTTCATAATAATCTTTGATATAACATTAGTATCTAATATAGATATAACTGGTACAGGTAGCGCAATTATATCAATATCATATTTGTTTTTGTTATCATTTTTAATCAAGTCTTTAACTAACTCTTCCGCTGTTGTGCTTGTCAGTATAGCTATCTTCATTTACCACCACTTCTGGATAGCCTATCCAGTTCTTTGTTTGCAATAGAGTCTAATAAAATTACCTATTAATATAACTAAATATAATAATATATATTATTTAAGCTTAATAAGTTTCTTTTTTGTATGCTAATAATAAATGCTTATTTACTTATAAACACAATATAAGATAGGTGTATTGAATGAAAGCAGCAGTAGTTAATAGGCCTTTTGGTCTTGACAATCTCTCTGTAATGGATGTTCCAGATCCTCACATATCTGACGATGAAGTTAAGATAAGAGTTGCATATGCAGGAATTAATCCCGTGGACTATTATATAATAAGTGGGTTAAGAAATATAAACCCTGTTCCTCATATACCAGGTTCTGAATTTGGTGGTTATGTAGAAGAGGTTGGTTCAAAAGTTAAAAATTTTAATAAAGGAGATAGAGTAATTGTATATCCTAGAATTTTTGATGGAACATGCGATCTATGTATATCTGGTAAGGAATATCTTTGCAGGAATGGAGGATTAGTCGGAGGAATAACAAATGGTGGATTTGCAGAATATGTTGTTGTTAAACATCAAAATGTGATAAAGATACCAAATAGTCTGAGTTGGGAAAAAGGTGTAAGCTTGCCAATAGCCGGTTTAACAGCATTTCATGCTTTAATAGAATCGGAAATTCAACCCGATGATACAGTTGTTATAGTTGGGGCATCCGGTAATACTGGGCAATTTGCAGTTCAATTAGCCAAAAGGATGGGGGCTAAAGTTATAGCAATTTCATCCAAACCTTGGGTTAAGGAGCTAGGAGCAGATGAAGTAGTAAATATGAATCAAGCATTGAATGCCTTGCAAAGAGTTAATGGTGGCAAGCTCGCTGATGTTGTTATAGATTCTATAGGATCTAAAACTGTTGGAAGGAGCATTAAGCTTTTAGATACCGGTGGTAGGTTTGTAACTTTTGGCGCATTAACAGGTCAAACTGCAAGCATTATTATAAGTGAAATTTATTCTAGAGAGATTAAAATAATCGGTGTCACGGGCGGAACAAGAAGAGAGCTTTTAAGATTAATTAATTTAGCTAACAAAAATGAAGTAAAACCAATAATATGGAAGGTCTTTAGTTTATCAGATATAAAATTAGCTATAAGTTCTTTATTCTCAAGAGAAAGAAATGGAAGAATTTTAGTAAAGATTGCAGGATAATTAATTTTAAGATTTATTATTATATTTTTGAAAATATCTACATTACAAAATAAAAATAAGATAAGTTTAAAATTTTATGATTATTTAAATAATAGCGATAATTCTAAGGAATCGCAAATTTATGTGTCTAGAAATAATAAAAAGATGATAAGGAAAAGCACGACACTTAATGCAGACAGTATAGTTATTGATTTTCATGATTCTGTACAGAAGATCAATAGTAAAGTAGTAGAAAGCTTGTTAAAAAACTTATTAATGGATTAGACTGGGCAAAAAGAGAGCTTGTCATAAGAATAAACTCCATTAGAACTATAGAACGCATTAAATAACTTATAACTAAAGTAATTGAATTATAAAAAATAATTCTTAATAAAATTAGTAAAAAAGTTAAATAATTTCATTCAATAAAATTAAAATATATTTTATTGCTTAAAATACGTGGGGAACAATTTGAAAAAATCTCTAATAATATTTATAACTTCATCATCGTTTTTTCTGAGTTATTTTTCTAGATTAGCTTGGAGCATCGTTTCTACATATTCTACACTTAAACCTACAACTATTCAAGATAGTTTAATATATTCGTTATTCTTTTTAGGTTATGTTATAGTCCAAATACCAGCTGGACTAGTTTCTGATAAAGTAAAACCTTCATTAATTGCTTTTATTTCTCTAATTGGTTTATCAGTGGCATCGTTTATATCTGCAATTTCCAATTCAATTTTTATTGAATATATATCAAGCTTTTTTATGGGAATTTCAGCTGGTTGGATTTATCCTGTTACAATTAAAACCCTATCAATAGCATTTAAAGATAAAAACGAGCAGGCCGTTGCTATAGGTTATTATAGTTTGGCTTGGCCTTTATCCATAGTATTGGCTGGCGTAATTTTACCAGGAATTAGCATAGAATTTAGTTGGAGATATTCTTATTATCTAATATCAATTTTGTCTCTATTCTTCTCATTATTATATTTAATCTACTTAAAGAATATACCATATGAAGACACAAGGACCAGGTTTTTTATTGTTAAGGACAGAAACATCATAATAATTAGTTTGGCAGGTTTTTTATTTTTCCTCTCCTATTGGAGTATAACCCTTTACGCCTATAAGTACTTCATTAATTTAGGTATATCGAGCTATACTTCAGGTTACCTATACTCATTACTTGCTTTAGCAGGGTTGCCTGCTACAATAATAGCTGGATATATAATAAGGAAAATTGGGGTGAAAATATCATTGGTATTATTCGAATTTATTTATGGTATATTAACTATGCTATTAAGTGTATTTTTGAGACCTGATTTATTGGCAGTTATTGCTACTCTAATGGGCTTTGTAAGGTTCATTATTACCCCTGCCAATTCAACTGCAGTATCATTTGTTGGTAAAAATAAAGCAGGTAGTGTCACTGGATTTGCAAACTTTTTTTGGCAAAGTAGTGGTATATTTTCGCCAATAATATCCCAATATATAATTTTAAATACTGGTTACAAGGACTTGTGGATTTTTTCCGGAATAATTATAATATTTTCATCAATTTTATATTATGTTTTCTTAAAAATTTAACTATATTTGCAAACCTATATATTTTGTCTCAAAAATACAAAGGTTTTATGTATTAAATTTAAGATAGTGTAAATAAAAACTACAGTATAATTATTATAATTTATGCTGAAGTAAAACTTTTAAATTAATAAAAAAATTTAAAATTAAATAAAAATTAATGAGTTTCTAAAAAGGTTGTTAATGCGAAGTATAATGCAAATAATAAGGCTATTAGGATAATTCTAAGGTTTATTTCAGAAAACTTACCGGCGAAAAGTTTTAATAACACGTATGTTATAATTCCAATTCCTATACCTGCTGTTATACTGAAAGTTAAAGGAATTCCTAATATTGTTAGATATGCTGGTATGGTCTCTAAGGGGTCAATAATTTGGATTAAATTTCTAAATAGAGTCAGAAAAGATAATCCTACAATTACTAAAATTCCACCAGTTGCAAAGGAAGGTACAATTAAAAATAATGGAGCTAAAGGTATTGATATTAAAAACAGAATTCCTATAATAAAAGAAGTTAAGCCTGATTTTCCTCCTGATTCTATACCAGCTGCTGATTCTATGTATACAACTGTTGTAGAGGTACCAAAAAATGGTGCCAAAATAGAAGCAAGACTATCGGAAATCAAGGCCTTATTTATATTGATAACTTTTCCATTTTTTATTAGACCAGCTTTGCTTGCTAATCCAGTTATCGTTCCAACTCCGTCAAAAAAATCTACTAAGAACAAGGAGAATGCTATTGGGAATCCAATTCCAAACAAAGTAAAATATATATAGAATGACATGGGAAGGTTATTTAATATTGATGTAGAAAAGGCTGGCGGCAGCAATATATTGGACGGTACACTAACTAGCTTAAATGTAATACCAATGCCCGTAGCTACAAATATTGCAATTAAATAAGATCCTGATATTTTGTATTTGTTTAATACAGTTGCTATTAAAATTGTAAGAAAACCTATATAAAGAGGTAAACTAAGAAATGAATTCCAATTTATAGTAACTAATCCATTTCCTGGAGCAATTAACCCAATGTTTGATAAACCAATTGTGGATATAAATAACCCAATGCCTATAGCAATACCAAACTTTATGCTTTCTGGAACAGAGTTTATAATGAGTTCTCTAATTTTACCAATAGAAAATATCATGAAAAGGATTCCGTTAAATAGAACCGATATTAAAGCTAAATAAATTGAAAACATAGGTATATTAATTGATGAAGACCATGAAGATTTTGCTAAAATCTTTGTAAAAGTAGGTATAACTGTGAAGGCTATGAAAGCATTTTCCCCCATGCCAGGTGCTAATGCAAAAGGCAACCTAGCATAAAGTGACATTATTAAAGTTGCAACTCCTGCAGCTAACGCTGTTGCAACAGTAAAGCTTAATTTGACCTGTTCAATAAGTGTGGGATAATTATTTGATATATCTGATATTGGCATACCCGTTGCTAAGCTCATTGAATAAACAAATCCTGATGTTAAAATTGAGGGATTGACAAATAAAATATATGCCATGGCCAAAAAAGTAGTTATTCCAGCCATGATTTCTGTTCTTGGCCTTGTATTGTAAAAGCTTAGATTAAATATTTTGTCTAATAACCCAAAATTCTTATGGTCTTCCATAGCACATCACATATTATTTTCAAAATTTTGCTATTTTTAAATTTTTCATTTTAATTAAGCGGTTATTTACTTCGTTAAATAAAATCCAATTTATTTACTTCTAATTTCATATTAAATAAGGGTAAAATTTGAACGGTTCTATAGAAGGTAACATTTTAATCTATTTTTATTTTATAAAAAATTTTATAAAAATAAAATAAGAATAAATGAAGTATTTTCCTATACATATCTGAATCGCTAAGAACGATGAGAGAATGCTATTTGCAATAGAGGATAATTTGTATGTTTTGAAGGTTTAGTTAGATTTATAGTTCGAAAATTAAATTATATTAGAGTAAATGCTTATTAGTTATATAATTATGAAAATAATATAGGCAAATTGCTAACATATGAGATTATATTGGTAAAAACATTAGTCTTTAAGATAAAGAATAATTTACATTTATAAAATTTATTTAAATTGAATTATGAGATAATTCAAAAATTTATAAATATACTTTAGTGTTAAATTAATATAATAAGTAACTATTAATATGGTAAATAATAAGCGTTAATTATTTTATTTTAATATAATATGTAAATGTTGTATAGAGAGATTATTACAATTATGCTATAAAATTTATCTAAGCAAGATAAATTTTAAAGTACTTATTGTTATTTCTGATTAAAAAACTCAATTTTTATTTTAATATAATTATATATCAAAAATATTGTTAGTTAAGTTATAAGTTAATTTCATGTATAATTCTAGGTGTTATATCTCCTTTGACAGTTAAGAGCCACACTCCGTTTTTCTTGGCTAATTCTATTGAATCAGGCGTCGCTATATCTACATATATTAGTTTTATCATCTTTTTCCTAATAAGATCTTGTCTTTTTTCTTTGATTTTTTCTATTTTTCTTTCTAATTCTTCTATCAAGCCTATACCTAATCTTACGGTAGCTTCTCCTATAACAAATAATTCATTAGATGCGCCATATATATCTATTTCTTCATTATCAAAAAATATTCTATCTAAATTAATTTTTTCACCCAGCTCCTTTTCTAATCTATATTCTATAACTTCCCTTCCTTCATCCTCTACTGACAGAGTTAATCTTTCCAGAGTTCTTTGCATGTTTTTAGTAGTTTCTTTTAATTCATTAACGTCTTTCCTTAGATCTCCAACTGCTTGCCAAAGTTTAGCTATTTCTTTAAGTATTTCATTTTGGGTAGCCTTTAACTCCTTAACCTCTTCCCACAACTTATTCTGACTTTCCTTTAACTCCTTAACCTCTTCCCACAACTTATTCTGACTTTCCTTTAACTCCTTAACCTCTTCCCACAACTTATTCTGACTTTCCTTTAACTCCTTAACCTCTTCCCACAACTTATTCTGACTTTCCTTTAACTCCTTAACCTCTTCCCACAACTTATTCTGACTTTCCTTTAACTCCTTAACCTCTTCCCACAACTTATTCTGACTTTCCTTTAACTCCTTAACCTCTTCCCACAACTTTCTAATCTCTGACAGTATCATTTCTTGGTTTTTTTCAAAAGCATCAAGTCTTTTTAATATTTCAGTAAAACCTAATGCTCCCAATAGAGAGTACCTAAACTCTTCATCGGTTTCAATTGATTTCAAAATCTTTAATTTCTCTTCTTTTGATAATATATCTGACAACGTTAATCCCTATCAATTTTTAATCATTATCTGAAGCTTATAAACCTTTTATTGATTTCAAAAATCTTTACAAAACAAGGAGGGTAAACGAATCTGTTATCTATAAATATAAAATTGATCATGATAAAGAGAGCGACGAACCCCGCCCCTAGAATGGTGCCAGGAAATTTTTTAAATCGACTTTAAATCATTAAGATATATTATAGTAATATTCATATATTAAATAATGGGTGTGAAATTGTCAATAAATGAAAGCATTTATGAAATAGCATCAAAGCCTTTGATTACAATAGATATTAATGAATATGTATCTAATGCAGTAAATTTTATGTATGATAGGGGGATAAGGAGGCTTGCAGTAAAGCAAGGAGATCAAATAGTTGGAATTTTTAATTTGGTTTCTTTACTAAAGATATTATTAGAGGGATCGAATCCTGCAAATTTAACCCTTTCTTCTATTGAATTAGAATCGCCTATTTATGTCAGTAAAACTACCCCAATAAAAGAAGCCATAGAAATAATGAATAAGAAAGATATAACGTCAGTATTAGTAGGAGATCCAGAAAAAATTTATGGTATATTAACAACTCATGATATAATTTACATAATATCTTCGATTCGCTCGGAAGTAGTTGTCCAAGATATTTTAGGTAGAGATTATCCTGTGTTAGATATAAATGAAAGTAAGGTAGTAGATGCAGTTGATAATATAGTAAATAAGAATAAGAGCGGGGTATTAGTTGTTAATAAGAACAATTATGTAGGAATAATAACTATGAGAGATATAATAAAGGTGTATTCAGATATGGGCATGGAGGGCTTGGAAGTCAATCTAATAGATTTATCTATTGATGAGGGGGCATATGGTAGTGTAGGTTTATCGTTGTCAGACATTGCATCTATAATGTATAATAAAGGATCAGATGTTATTGCAATTTTTTGTTCTCACAAATTGTGTGGTGGGATTGACGATTTAATATTAACCAAACACTTTAATAAAATCATAGAAGGATATTTATTTTAAATACAATAAAATTTATAAGTAATTTTTATAATAAGATGTAAATACAAAAAATTATAATAAATAATGTAAATATTCTTATAAAGAAGTAAAAATATCAGTAATCCATACTTTCTTTTATAAGATGCATTAACTAAAAAGGTTTTACGAATAGGAGAAATATGAGGAATTCAATATGGAAGACGAAGAAATACTGAAATTATTAAGACCATATGTCAGAGAATGGTTTACTAATAAATTTGGACAATTTACAGATCCTCAAAGATATGCAATACCTTACATTAAACAAGGAAAGAATGTATTGGTTTCAAGTCCTACGGGCACTGGTAAAACATTATCAGTCTTTTTAGCAATTATTGATGATTTGTTTCAAATGAGTGAAAATGGAGAACTTCAAAATCAGATATATGCAATTTACATAAGTCCTCTTAGGGCGTTAGATAATGACATGGAAAAGAACCTATTAATTCCATTAAAAGAGATTTATCAGATAGCTAGTCAAGAAAATTATAATATAAGTGAAATAAATGTAGGGGTTAGAACAAGTGATACACCATCAAATATAAAGCAAAAAATGCTCCGATCACCTCCACACATTTTGATAACAACACCAGAATCATTAAGCATCAGTTTATCAGCTCCTAAATTCAAAGAGAGACTTTCTACAGCAAGATGGGTTATTGTTGATGAGATACATGAAATAGCATCAAGCAAAAGAGGTTCGCACCTTTCATTAAGTCTTGAAAGGTTAGATTATTTGGTTAAAAGTAAAACTGGAAGAAGCTTGCAAAGAATTGGTCTTTCAGCAACAATATCGCCATTAGAAGAAGTCGCAAAATACTTGGGCGGTTATGAAAATGATAAGCCTAGAGAAGTAGAAATAGTAGATGCAAGGTTTTCTAAACCATTCGATATAAGGGTTATAACTCCCAAGACTGATTTAATTCATGGAAGCGCTGAAGAAATTAATAATGAGATATATGAAACGCTAGCAAATCTAGTCAAGAGCTCTAAAACTACTTTAATCTTTACTAATACTAGAAGTGCAACAGAAAGAGTTTCTTATAAATTAAAGAAGTTGCTGGCAAGTAAAAAAATGTTGGATTTAGATGAAATAGAAGCTCATCATAGTAGTCTCTCTAGGGATGTAAGGCTAAATGTAGAAGAAAAGTTAAAGAAAGGTCAACTGAGAGTAGTTGTATCTAGTACAAGTCTAGAGTTAGGAATCGATATAGGCTACATAGATTTGGTTGTTTTGCTTAGCAGCCCAAAAAGCGTGAGCAGGCTATTGCAAAGAATAGGCAGGGCCGGGCATCACATTTCTCAAATTAGTAAGGGTAGGATTATAGTAGTTGATAGAGATGACTTAGTTGAGTGTACTGTTCTGGCAAAAAGTGCCTTGGATAGGCAAATAGATAATGTTAGGATCCCTATGAATCCCTTAGATGTTTTGGCGCAACAATTAGTAGGAATGTCTATAGATCAAAAATGGAACTTAGAGGAGGCTTATGAATTAATAAAAAGGTCATATAATTACCATTCATTGAGCAAAGAGGAATTTATGTCAGTTATTGATTATTTGTCAGGAAAGTATGGTTTGGAAAGCGAAAAAGTTTTTCCTAAGATATGGTATGATGAGAATGAAAACGTTTTTGGAAGAAAGAAAGGTGCAAGAATGATATACCAACTGAATACAGGTACAATACCTGATGAGGCAAAAGTAAGGGTTATGACTACTGATGGAAAATATGTAGGAAATCTAGAGGAGGAATTCGTAGAAATATTAGAGGAAGGAGATATATTTATACTTGGAGGAAAAACCTATAGGTTTTTAAAAAGCAAAGGAATGGAAATTAAGGTAGAGAGTGCTGAAGGAAAAAAGCCAACGGTTCCTGAATGGTTTAGCGAAATGCTGCCTTTAAGTTTCGACAGTGCGTTAAAGGTCGGTGAATTTAGAGAAAAAATAGGAAAACTTTTAATTGATAAAAGATTTGATGATGCTAAGAGAATTTTAATTGAAGACTACTTATTAGAAGAACATGCAGCTAATGAAATAGTAAGGTATATTTGGGAAGAACTTGCTTATGCAGGCGTAGTCCCTGGTAATAAAAACATATTAATAGAATATTTTAAAGATGAAGACGGTTGGAATATAGTTTTTCACATGCTTTATGGTAGAAGGGCGAACGATGCATTATCTAGAGCTTATGCAAGTGTATTGTCGAATGTTCTTGGATTACCAGTAAAGATAACAGTAACTGACAATGGATTCATGTTATCATATCAAAGTATTGAAAAACTAAAAGATCCAGATTATAATATGATTAAAGAATTAATAAAAGACGTAAACAAAGATAATTTTAGAAATATACTGGAAAATGCTATAAAGAGAACAGAAATGATGAGAAGAAGGTTTAGACATGTCGCTCAAAGGAGCTTTATGATACTAAGAAGATATAAGGGATGGGAAAGAAGCCCTGAGAGAATGCAACTTAATGCCCAAAAGCTTCTTGAATTACTTTTGGAAGAAATCCCAGATTTACCAATAATTAAAGAAACATTAAGAGAAATCTTAGAAGATTATATGGACATAAAGGCTGCAACAAAGGTTTTGGAGTGGATAGGAAATAATGACATTAAAATTCATATAAAAGGTCCTATGCCATATCCATCACCATTTGCCCATAGTATAGTTGCTAAAGGATTTAGCGATGTTATTTTGATGGAAGACAGAAGAAAACTTATATCGTTACTTCACGATAAAATAATGGAATTAATAAGTTCATCTGGTTTATCTTCTAGTAATAATGAAGTTCAATAATATCGTTAATCTTTGATTGATAATTAATGAGTAGTAACGATTATAAATTTTTCGAGTTAATTTTATAAGATTATGAAGCTAAAGATTTATAAAGCAATTATGTATATCCATTTTCCACTAATGAAAATGCGGCTTCTCTCCAAATTTTCTTATTTAAAAAACATGCTATGGCTATAATGAATAATATCATTGATATTATTGACCCCCAAACTATGTTAAATGATGATATTAATGATACAATTATAACAACATATATAGGTATAGCAAAGAACATCTGTCTTCCTCTCATTTGTCCAGGCATAACGCCTTCCTCCTTTATTTGCGGAATTATATTAAACCTTGAAACAATATAGAATGAAATTATAAGGATAGATGGAAATGCTATAGCTAATGTTGGTACTTGAGATAGAGCCGCTTTCCCTCCAACAAAATATAATAAGGCATTAGCTATTATTAAAGGTAGAGTTATTATAAACGTTGCTATAGTCTTTGAAAGGCTAAGGTGAGATAAATATTCTCCTGGATCAACTGATGTAAATGAAAGCCAAGGCCTTTCGTTAGAAATAGAAGATTGGGTAAAGCTATAGAAAAACGATATTGAAAAGATAGTTATTATAATTGATGCAGTTTGAGCGTAAGGAAGAAAAATTTTCCATACAGCTATACAATAAACAGCTGATAATACAGATAAATAGACTAATAAAGTCCTTAATTTGATTCGATTGGAAAAATATTTAATTCCATATCCCATTCCACCACTTCTGCCAGATATTGTTATATACATAATATTTAAATAATATAGTGCTTTAATTCCAGAATATTTGCTAAATCTCAATAAATCCTTAAATTCAGCGTTTCCTTCTCTCGACAAAGATCTTTGATACTCCAAGCTAACGCTAGCTAATTTTCTTACTGTAAATATCATTGATATTATCGTTGCAGGAAATAAGACCAAAATTCCATATAATGGATATCCAAAAAATATTCCTGTTGGTGAAAATTTAAAGCCAAAGTATGGTGAAATTCCCCATAAAGCCAATAAGACAGCTATTATTGCTCTCCTTGTTGTTTGCAGATCTCCAACATATGTGCTAAGTGAAGTTATAAAAAGAATGAAAAGTACAAAAGATATTATAATGTCCCATACGTTTAACTCTAAAAATGGCAAATAAAATCCTACAAAAGCAATAATAGCAGTACCTAGAATAACTATTTGCGCAATAAACAGAGATATTATTAATTGAGATTTTTTTATGGGGAGCATAAATAGATAGTCTCTATCGGATTTTAAAACAGCTAGTCCTCCTGAAAATGAAGAAAATACCATAAAAAATGTAGCGTAGGCAACAGCATAGTATTCTGGTATTTTTGTTTCAATCTTAATTCCTGATTTCATAATTTCTAGTCCTGTAAATATTGAATACAAAATGACTATTAATAAGATTGCAAGCATTGTATTTGATACTCTTGTTTTTATTACAAATTTTAGCAATTTAAAGAATTTACTCATTTTACCACCATCTAAAAGTTGTTTGTCATCAATCTTGCGACAACTCTTTCTATAGGTTCTCCTTCGTTTGCCATACTCTTAAGTTTATCAAAGGATCCATTCCATATAACTGTTCCTTTTGATATCATTACTATTTTGTCTGTTAGTCTTCCCGCAACGGCCATTATGTGAGTTGAAACGAGCATAGTTGATCCCATCTTATTAAGTAAAGATATTACTTCTTCTTGTGTTGGTATATCCAAGTAATTCAACGGTTCGTCAAGCAGTAAAACTTTGGGCCTATGTATTAAAGCTAAAGCTATGGCAAGCTTTTGCATATTACCTCTTGACAGCTTTGATACTTTTGCCCTTTCATACTCTCTCAATCCTAAAGTATCTAGCATCTCATCAACTCTATTACTTAAGTCCTCTATATTTCTTAAGGCTCCAATATATTCTAAATTTTCTCTTACAGACAAATTTCTATAAGGTGTTGCATCTTCTGGCAAGTATCCAATTATTTTTTTAGAATTTATATCCATTAAAGGATCCAATCCATATACTTTAATTTCTCCTCTATCAGGCTTTAATATTCCTGCGATAAGCTTTAAAGTAGTAGATTTTCCAGCCCCATTAGGACCAAGCAAAGCATATTTTTCTCCATCTGGTATATTAAATGTAATCCCTCTTAGAGCGACGTAATTTCCATATAATTTAACTACATTGTTTAGAGATATAGCATCGTTACTTTTTATTTCCACTTTTGACACCTAATGGTTTCATTTTTCTAAATATATTTTTATGATTGACATTTTTAAGTATTAGCTATATTAATTTATTATTTAATTAATACTATGATTCAGCTCATTATAATATAAATGACTCTTTTTTGTTAGCAAAATTAAATGCATTAATTATTTCGTCTTTTATCTTTATAATTATATCGTCGTGACTAATATTAATATCAACTTTTTCTTGCGTTTTTGAACCTTCTCTAGGCCCATTGATAATTATTTTAGCGCTTCCATTATATAGATCTATTTTACCGTTACAATTAGATTCTTCTAGATTTATGTTTAGAGCATTAGCAATTTTGTATTCTGCATGTCCTGCATGTCCTATATTTATGTTAATGACTTTCCAATAATTTATTATCAATACTATTGTGTTGAAATTACTTTTTACCCATTCCCTTAGCACACTTTCTAAAATATATGAATTACCGCCATGCCCATTTAAAAAAACAATTTTATTGCCTCCAAATTTTTTTATTGAATTCAAAATAGATTTTATCAGTCCTGAAAAAGTTTCCATATCTAATGTAATAGTTCCCTCTGTATTAGCCCATTCTGGAGAAAATCCATAATAAATAGTTGGTAATATCACTATATTATCCATTACTTTGCAAAGATCAGATGCAATTTTGCTAACAATAATAGAGTCAAGACCTAATGGTAAATCGCAATGTTGTTCAATACTTCCTACGGGAATTATAAATATATGTTCTTTATATTTGTTGATATCAATTGACTTCAGATTAATATACTCTAAACAATTTTTTGTTTCTACCATTTTTATCACTCTATTTTTGTTAAAAGCTCAAGAAGAAATTAAGTTTTTGTTATTTCAGTAATATTTAAAATTAAACAAAATAAAATATAAACGGGAGATAATTATGGACGATATAAGAATAGGAAATGTTTTAATTCAAGGCAATCAAGAGCTTGTGTTATTCCGTGACAAATATTTCTACAAGATAGGAGAAGGTGAAAAAAATAAGTATTTGGATACGAAAAATTTTTACTCCAATCTGCCTCAATCTTTGGAATACTTAATCAAAAACTTAGATCTATTTAATATTAAAACAGAATATAATCTAGATTCTATTTTATTGCCTCCAAATCCATATCCTAGCAAGATAATTGGCATTGGGAAGAATTATATTGCTCATGCAAAAGAAATGAAGGGTAGTTTAAAACCCGCATTTTTCTTAAAAGCTACAAGCGCTTTAATTGGATCAAATTCTAATATTATAATTCCAAATTTTGTTAAGAAGCCAGACTATGAAGGGGAAGTAGTGTTATTAATTGGAAAAAAAGTTAAAAATGCAAGCATAAACGAAGCTAAGGAATCTATAATTGGATATACTTCTGGTAATGATGTTACAGCTAGAGATCTACAATATGGGGAGAATAATAATGAGTGCTTACCGTGGAGTCAAGCAAAGAGTTTAGACACATTTTCACCCGTAGGACCGTATATCAAGATTATACAAAGCTATTCAGAAATGGAAAATTTATGTATAACTACAAAGCTTAACGGTGAAGTAGTTCAACATGGTTGTCCATCTGATATGTATTATGATTATGCAAACATAATTGTTGAGATATCAAAACTTATGACTTTATATCCTGGAGATTTAGTATTTACTGGAACTCCTCCTGGAGTAGGCCATGCCAAGGGGTATTATTTAAAAGATGGTGATAATATAGAAATTATTGCCTCAGGTTTGGATCCTTTGAGAAATAAAGTTGTAAGACTTAATTATTAATTATTTGAAATATTTTATTAAATAATAGATGCCAATTAATAAAGTTAAAGCACTTATTATATAATCGAATCTTAGAATTAATAATTTGTTAGATCCGAAATAAAATCCTATTAATGTAAGAGACGCATTCCATGGTATTGAACCAAGCAATGTATATAGTCCAAACCTGTACAAATTCATTTTTGAAAAACCAGCAGGTAATGAAATTACTGATCTAATAGCTGGCATAATCCTTCCAAAAAATATTATAGAATTACCATATTTATTAAATAGATCATCAGAAATGTTTACGTATTTAGTATTTAGCCTGAAATATTTGACAGCAAAATTAATAAAAGGTAATCTAATATATATACCTATATAATACAAGAGTAATGAGCCTATCAAATTTCCTAAAGTTCCAAAAGCAATTATAGCATAAAGATTAAGGAAACCATCCTTGGCTAAAATTCCGGCTAGAGGCATAACTACTTCGCTTGGAATAGGTATTAAAGCGCTTTCTGCAGCCATTAAAGCCAATATACCCAAATATCCAATTTTGTTTAGTATTTTAAGGCTAATATTTAGCATAATTTGAGTAATGTTACCTCCTAATAAAAAATGATAAGATACAATAAAAATAGTTAAAATAATAAAAATTATTGAAATTATAAGGTTTTCCTTTTCTTTATTCAAGCATTCACACCAATCTTTATTGTTTGTTCTGGGTTATCTTTTTTACTAATTGACATTTTTTAGCTACTGTAATTAATGGTAAGTTAGGAGGTATTATGAGCTCATCTACAACTTTTATTGATCTTACCTTGCTAACAAAAATATTTATGTCAACGTCTGAAGAAAAAGATAATTTTTTTATATTAGAAAATACAACAGGTTTTTCAGCATTTTCTAGGTCTTGTTTAGTCACATTTAATTCATTTATATTGCTCACTAAGTCAAACTCAGCTATACTAGAGATCAGTTGCCTAAATGCATCAAACGGGCCTTTAATTATATTTTGTCCTGTTTTAGTTGCCTTTTCGCTTATTTTTTTACCAATATCTTTGCCAGCCTCCAAAGTTACTAAAAATTGACTCATTGCCTGATTCATTAAATCTCCCACCGTAGTTCCCATTTCTTTCGCAGCTTTTGAAAAGCTTTCATAGAGATCTTCATTTATACCTCTAATTGTATAGGTTTTTTCTTGCTTCTTTTCCTCATTTTCTTGGTTATTCTCAGACATTTTGTCATCCCTGTATTACTAGTAAAACAAAGTTTATAAGTTTAACTGTATTACATTCAAATCGTTTTATCAAAAAGGTTTAAAATTTATATGTTAATATAAACTTAGTAGTGATGCGAAGTGATTTCGGATCTCATATTATATATATTTCTAATATTTGGGATAGTTTTAGGAATAACAATGAACCTAAGCCATAGGTTTGGAAAAAATTCATCTAAAATTTTAAACATCATTTTAATGATATCCATTTTGGATTTAATATTTTTCATGGCAATTACTGCTGGAGAATTTATAACTAAATACTTAACTAGTAGTGAAAGTCTATCATTAATTTATTCAATAATTTTGTATTCTTTATTGCCTGGTTTTATAGGTATTTTAATAGCATCTATTCTTCTAGGTGGAAAAAATGGAAAATAGATTCAAGGAATTTATACCTCCATTAGGCGTATTTACTGTTGGGTTATTAATAGGTTTATTTGTGAAGCTTCCTACTAATTATATTGAAAACATTGCAGTATATTGGTTGTATATTTTGTTAGGATTAATAGGAGTAGTCATAGGTATTTCCGCTAAAGATATTTTAAAGACAGCAATAAGGGGAATAAAAAATGGCGTTCTATTAACGGTATCTGTCTTCATTGGAGATATTATATCAGGTCTTGTTATTTCCTTAATATTAAAGCAAAGTTTGAATTATGCCTTATCTATATCCATTGGTTCGGGGTGGTATTCCTTAATAGGTCCTTTTATTTCAATATATAATCCATATTATGGAGTTATAGGATTTGTTTCCAATTTATTAAGAGAAGCATATACCTTATCTCTTTATCCAATTCTTTATTCAATTTTTGGAGTTCCTTCTATAGCTATGGGTGGAGCTACTACAATGGATACATCACTTGGAATTATAGTAAAATATTCAGGTATTGAAAATAGTTCCTCAGCATTAATGCAAGGTTTAATTATTACCGTTATTTTACCGTTTATTTTACCGTTTTTAATTACATTTCATTAATTTTATATTTTATTTCGCTAACTTCTTTAATTAACTTTTCAAATTGTTTTTGAGCCATATAATAAGAATCTAGAATATCACGCTTTTCATATAAATAATAATATGATACTAGGCCAGTAATTATATCCCCTGCACCGGTTCTATCCTTGACTAAGTTTCCCTTCGGTTTTATTTCAATTTTTTTATTTTTAGAAATAATAATTGTATTCTGCATACCCATAGTATATATCAAAGTAGCATTTCCCAATTCTATATTTTTGATTTCATTTAGGGACAAATCATCATTAGATAAATGAATTAAATCTATATTATTAATTGGAATTAATTTTGTCCAATTTTTTAGAGCTCTTGTATATCCTTGTGGGTCTAAGGTTATAGGTTTATGGAGTTCCTTTATATAATCTGGAGGTATTTCATTGAATATGGGAGAAATTATTAATATATCGTATTTAGTTTTTGATAGCATATTTTTTAGCTCATCAATGCTTATTGTTTTAATTTCCCCAATAAATTTAGTGATCCTATAATTGTCTTCGTATTTATGATAAAAAACAGCCCCTCTTACATCTTGAAAGATACCCAAAGTATTTATTCCAAGCATTTCCTGTATTTTTACCGTTTTCTTAGTTTCATATCCAATGGGACCAAAAAAATATACATCGCAATCCATTTTTCTTAATGTAAAACCAGTATATAGAGGAGGCCCGCCTGCACAAGATTTTTCGTTGTTATCTACATTAATGATATCAACTGTTGGAGATGATATTATTAATGATTTGCAAGCCATATTTTATCACTCATAAGTTCTCATTATTATATATTCCCTTGTATGTCTTTTCAGGTTCATTTCTTAGTTTTATAAATGTTATTTGTGCAATTCTTGCATATCTCTCTATTTTTACTCCGTTATCATTTATAACGTTTAATAAAGCTTCTCCTCTTCCAATATATCCAGGATCCCACAAAGCGCAATTAATTGATGCTCCCATTCTCAATAGACTGCTTCTAGGAAAACAGATACCTATAGCTTCTTTAGGAATTTCTACTATATCATAAAATCTTATTTTATAGCTTCCTTTGCTTAATAAATATACATCATTAGTTGGCAAAATTTCTTCAAATTCTGGCAATATTCTCTTATTCTTTCCTAAGAATCCATTATTTAAAAACCTAAACACTTTGTCTAGTTTTAAATCAACGCCAGCTGGTTGTATTTGTTCATCTTCTACGCCTTTAATAAATGTTGAAATTTCTTTCCCTGTATATGCCATATTAACACCTATAAAAAATGTGGTTTATGATGTAAAAAATTTTTATGAAAATTTAGTAATAAAATGAGACCAACTTTACTCTATTATTGGCTTCATCATATAAATAAACTTTTCCGGGCTCTTCGTCTTGAGTCTTTCTATGAGTTCCATCGCAATAAGGTTTATTCTTTGATAAAGAAACAACAAACCTCGCCCCTTCTAGGGGGCGGAATAAAATTTTTTAAATCAAAAAATACTATTTCTATTTGAGATGCTCTCCAGATGCCTTCGTCTGGTCAACTCTTAAAACATGAGGAGCGGGAGCCGATTTCTCCCGCAATACCAGATGAAGGCATCTACGAAGTTAATTATACAAATAAGAGAACAAATGTTATCCGCATTCTTCCAAATGGTTTTCAGAAAAGGAAGCTCAGAAGGCTAGCTAATATATCAGCAAAGCTCTTCAACGAGTTAAACTATGAGAGAAGACAACAGTTCTTTCATGAAAAGAAAGTTGACTTCAATAAAACATGGGACAAATACTACAAAAAGTATAAGGAAGAGCTAAAAGTTAATGCTCAAGCAGTTATGCAGAAAAACAACGAGGCATGGTCATCTTTCTTTTCTTTAATAAAGAAAAAAGGAAAACTACCAAAACATATGAAGCATATAAAACCACCAGGATATTGGATTGATAAAGATACTAAAAAGAGAAAGCTTTTACTTGTTATTAGACAAGATAGATATGTTATAAATGAGCAAAACCATAAGTTAGTCCTAAAGGACTTCAATTTAGAAATAGATTTTGCTGGTAGACTTAGATGGTATGGAAAACAAGGTAGGCTGGAGATATACTATGATGAAACAAGAAACGCATGGTATGCTTCTATACCAGTTGAAGTAGGTGTTGAGAAAACTAAAACGGGAAAGGAGAGCAAGTATATCGTGAGAGGAGAGAGGAAGAAAATACAAATTGAATCACCTAAAGGTAACAAATTATCTTCAATTGACTTAGGCATAAATAATTTAGCAAGTGTAGTATTAAATGATGGAACTTGGTTTCTTTACAAAGGTATTAGGACTAAGGAGGACTATTTTTATTTAGAGAATAAGATATCGCAAGTACAATCCTTAGCAGATAATACAAAAAACCTTGGTGAATATGAAGCATATGATGAATTATTAAAAGAGAAGAAAAGGCTTTTTAAGAAATTAATGAGAAGGCTTTTGCATTTATATAGGAATTTTGCTTTTCATCTAATGAAGAAGTTACATGAATTAGGTGTTTCAACTATCTATTTAGGTTACCCTTTTAACATCGCACAAGATAAAGGCAACAAATTTACGGTAAACATGTGGTCTTATCGTAAATTAATTGATACAATTGAACTTAAAGCACAAGAATATGGCATTAAAGTATATGAAGTTATAGAATATAATACGTCCAGATACTGTGCTTATCATAATGTAGAAGTTAAAAGAGGACCAAGGGGAGTCATTAATTGTCCCTTAAAACATAAACTTCATTCTGATTTAAATGGGGCTTTAAACATATTAAAGAAAGCAACAGGTAAAGTATTATCATCAATAAAGAAACCCCTATCTTTTATTGTAGAACATAACAGAGTAGCACCCATAAAAGGGGTGTAACCCTCTAGACCTCAGGAAACCCTCACCCTTCAGGGCGGGGAGGAGGTCAGCCCTTTCGTGCAACACTATCCTAGCCATTTTGCTCACCAAGTAATTAAATTTATAGAAATTTTTAAGAAAGAATATATATAATTATTTTAATCGAG
>NZ_JAWDMQ010000004.1:0-51757 GCF_046536515.1 Caldisphaera sp.
GGGCTCAGGGCTAACCTTTACATTAACTGTTAAGGTTAGTAAACCCTCATTGCCCATAGACATAGTTACTCAACCTTGTATTTAGCTATATTGACTTTTCTCATGCAATTTGGGCATGTTGCATAATATTGTTTCTTACCCTTGTAGTCCCATACATATCCACACCTAGGGCATTTAAGTTTTACCACTACTTACCGCCAGATAACTAATAAGGAAATAGCCCTTATAAGCTTTTCTCATCCCCGCCCTAAAGAGCGAGGCTTTCATTTGTAAAGAATATAGCTTTGTTCATACAAATATGCTATAGCAACATTAATATAATCTTAATCATTTTCCTTAAGAATCGATCTATAAACACCAGAATATTTGTTGATGAAGTCTTCTCTGAAAGCCCAACGTCTATTAACAAAATCAAAATAGTCATAATCCAATAAAATTGTTATCGCAATGTCTTCGCTACCCAATTCTACCAGCTTGTCTCCATGAGGATTAAAAACTATGCTTTCTCCTGCAGTTATCCTTTGATCAGGATATAATGTATTAGTATTGTTAACACCAATAGAATATACTACATTTTCTGCAGCTCTTGCTTGAAGAACTGAATGCCAAAGTTTAATGCTTTCTCCTGAAATACTAGCCGGATTATATATTATATCAGCCATATTTATTGCATGCAACCTAGAAATCTCAGGATAAAATATGTCAACGCATGCTATGCAACCTATTTTCCAATTATTTACTTTTATAGGCTCAATATATTTCCCTTTAACTAATATTTCTCTTTCTCCAACAGCTTTCGATGGATTTATCTTCTCGCACATCCTTACAGATTTTTTATCAATATATGCTATTCCCATACTTTTTATTAATTCATTTTCAATAACATATTGAATCCCTCCAAGGATATTTGAATCTAAAATATTTCCTATTTTTTCTATATAATAGATGTAATCATCTATATTAATAGGTCTACTCGATAACCAATTTTCGCTAAAAATAACCAAGTCGGGTTTTTCGTTCTTAGCTAAAGAAATAGCTGTCCATAAATTTTCTTCTGCTAAAGGTCTCCTTCTAAACTGAACTAGTGTTATTTTCAGTTTTTCCAATTAACCCACCCATAATTATGTTTATTGCTTCTACCAACGCAATTGCTGCCGCTGGTGTTAATATTACAGAGTAAAAGCTATAAAGAGTATGATTCCCGACTAAGTAAACAATCCAAAATCCTAAAAATATCGATATATAAAATACTACACCTGCATTATAACAATATTTTCTTTTATAAAGAATACAACTAATAAAAATGCTTACGGCAGAAACCATTGCAGGTACTTCAATAATAGGTGTTGTGTCTGCTTCTAATAAAGGAGAATATGATAAGATGAAGGGATCTACATTAAATAGCCATCCACTTGGAGTACTAGTTGGAGGACCTGGAGGTCTGCTTTGAAGATCCCATTTATAGCCACCAATAGTTTGTTGAATTATATTTAATACCCCAAAATGATAAAACAATGGAATATAGGAAATTAAAACGACGGCTATAACAATCAATATTATTTCTGCAATCTTTTTTATTGCTAAGAATTTTTTACCATAAAGAGAAAAGGATAAAATTATAAGAGCTAATACGCCAAACAATCCTGTTTCCTTTGATGCAGAGGCTAACCCGATAAAAACAGCTGACAATAGAAGATTTTTTCTGTAAGCAAACACTATTGCTATCGTTAAAAAGAAGGCAGCATATATATCTAATAGAGCAACTGAGCCCATTACAATTAATATTTTGTCTGATGAAGCAATGAGAGCTGCCAGCGCTCCTAGAAAAATCCATTTAATGTCTTTACCTATAGACAAGCCAAGGTAAATTATTAATGGTATTAAGGAAGCTAATATTATACTAGGTATTCTCCAATTTATTGGCTTATCTCCTAATGTTGCCATAGATAATGCAATTATATATTTAGCTAGGGGTGGGTGTTCAAAATTATAATAGTTAGGCTGAGTTTCACCACTATATGGATATAATTGGCCTTTATAGCCGAATACGTTAACTAAAATTCTTCTTGCGCTGTCAACATAATAAATTTCATCACTTATGTAAGAATTGTTATAGCCTCCACCACTTGTTGTTATAGCAATATGGTATGCAGAAGAACCTACCATATATGAGATGCCCAAAACTAATATCAATCCTACTATGAATGACAACTTCTTAATTGTATTTTCGTTTAAATTCAACCTAAACCCCGTTAGCTTTAGTTAATTTAAAATTTTAATCTTAATTTTATCTATACATTATAATTTTAAAATTTTTCATAAAACCATTTAAGTAAATATTAAGTTAACAAATTTATACCTGTTAAAAGCTGACTGCATCTCACTCTAAAAAGTGAGGCTTTCCAAGTATAGCTGGTGGTGAATAGCGATTGATAAACGATGTAATTATATCAGTAACGCCTGAAGTTGCCTTAGATGAAATATATTCTTATGCAGGCGGGCTAGGCATATTAGAAGGAGATAAGTTTTATGCTGCAGCATCAAGGAATTTAAAATATTACGTCCTAACGATATTATATAAAAAAGGTTATGTAGATTATACCTTTGATGAAAACGATAATCCCATACCTATGCCTCAATCACAACCATATCCTCTGGAATCAATATTAAAGCCTGAAGCCGAATTTCAAATAACGTTAAAATCCAAAATTGTATTTATTAGACCTTGGGTTTATGAAAAAGGGGTAAGCAAAGTAGTGTTTTTTGAATCTTTATGCCCAGAGTTCTTTAGAGGTTTTTGCGATAGATTATATATCGAGAATAGCTATGAAGAAAAAATCTATAAATACATATTTTTGGCTAAGTCAGCTGCTTATTATATAAAAAACGTAATTGGAATTGAAAAAGTGAAAAACATAGATCTACAAGAAGCTTATACATCTTTATTAACTTTAGCCTTACCTGAATTTAAAAACTATAGGTTTACCACCCATACTCCAGGTCCTTGGGGACACCCAGTTTATCCATCTCCAATACTGTTTGAAGAATTTGGTTATAAATCCAGTGACGAATTTATAATGCTTACTAAAATTGGTTTTGAAAACTCTGTTTCATCCTACACTGTATCTGCAAAACATGAAGAAATAACAAAAAAAGTTTTCGAAGAATATAAAGATAAGATAACCCATGTAACAAATGGTGTAAACCTTGATAGATGGGTTAGCGATTACATTAAAAATTTACTCAAATCTAAAGAAATAGAAAAATTGGAAAAAGAAGATGTTTGGGAGGCTCATGTAAAATCTAAAACAGAATTAGGATTTTTGCTGAAAAATTATAAACCTGATGTCAAAATAGATGAGAAACCGGTAGTTATTTGGTTGAGGAGGCTTACATCATATAAAAGGCCTTATTTTATAATAAAATTTATTGAAGAAAGCAGCTTAAGCAAAGATGCCATATTTGTTATAGGGGGAAAGGCCCATCCAAATGATAAAGAAGGAATGAACTATTTAAAAGAATTCAGGAAGCTTTCAAAGAAATATAGTAATGTAGTTCATATACACAATTATGACGCATTAAATGCAAAAACTCTGATATCGGGTAGCGATATACAAACTTTTACTCCGTTTTCAGGATGGGAAGCTTGTGGAACTTCATATATGAAATCACTGGCAAACGGAGTTCCTGTTATAGGTGCAAAAGATGGAGGAGCCCTAGAAGTAATAAAGCATGGAGAAAATGGATGGCTTTTTGGCCAAGACATTAAAGATTTAATAAATTTCTATACAGACCCAACAGCAAAAGAAATAGATGAGAAAGATTTTGAAGAATTTTCAAATTATTTGGAGAATGCTATAAAAATCTATGGTAATGATGAATACAAGCAAATAGAGTTAAACGCTTTAAAAACATATAAGCTAGTTGATATAAATAATGTTTTAGATAAGCTATATTTAGAATAATCCTATAAAACACTAACTGACCGTTTGTTCCTACACTTTCATTTCAATCATTTTATCTTCAATCATGATCAAGTGTAGGGACTTAGCCCTCAACCACCCACTTGTGGTAGGTGGGTCATGGGACTCCTTCGACCCCAACGGCACGAGGGTCACATCTCCAGCCCTTTTCCTTCCCCCTTTCGCAAACACCAACCCTTGGGGCATTGCCCCCATCGGGTTGATAAACAATCTTTGTCCATCCTTATGTCTCAGCAATCTCTCTACAATATTAGTTGATAATAAATAGGTAAAAAAAAGATTTCTATTAACATGAGAAAGGATTCAGCCCCCAAAGGGTTTCCTGAGGTCTAGAGGGTTACACCCCTTTTACGGATGATACTCTGTTATGTTCTACAATAAAAGATAGGAGTTTCTTTATTGATGATAGGACTTTACCTGTTGCTTTCTTCAATATTATTAGAATTACAACTGAAAGCCTCGTCCTTTAGGGCGGGGAGGAGGTCAGAATTTTAATTCCTTTATTCTATTAACAAGTCTCGTTGCAGCATCAAAGAAGCTTGGACCATAATGAGCTAGACTATCATATTCCATTATTACAATGTTTTTATTTTTAACTGCATTTATTCCTTTAATATTTCTTTTTTCCAAATTTTGTATAAATTTATCGACTGTAGCGTTTTCACCCAATTTTTGTTCATAAATTATTACATCCGGGTTGTAATTTATTATAGAATTTGGATCAGGATTTATTACATATGGAACTCTTTCGTTTTCAAATGCATGAGACATTCCCATAAATTTAAAAGCGTCTCCAATATAACTATGAGCCCCTACACTAACAGGACCTCCTAAATCTATTTCATAATAAATCCTAATACCTTTAAGAACATTCTTTAGTTTTGTTAATTTTTCTGTAAGATTATATGCAAGCTCTCTAGCATTATCAATCTCATTTACAACTATACCTGTAATCATAACATTATCAAGAATTCCATAAATGTTTACTGGTAAAGGTATGGGATAAACTTTATAGCCCTTAGATTCCAGTTCTTCAATTCTTTCCCTTTGTGCTCCAGTAGTAACTAATAAAAGCTCTGGAGATAGTTTTTCTAATAAATTATAATTAACATTTAAGTATGCCCCAACCCTTGGTTTTTTACTTACTTCAGGAGGTTTATTACAGAAAAAACTTACCCCAACAACCCTATCTCCAGCCCCTATCAAATATAAGGTTTCTGTAATAGCTGGAGATAGACTTACTATTTTTTGAGGTTTATCAGGTACCTCAACTTCTTTACTTAATATTTCTGAGTAAAGCTTAACCATCATTAAGCCCCCGCTTTATTTTATTTTTAAAACCTTATTTAATTATCTTAATGAAACAATTGTATCCTCTTTATGATGCACATATATATTAAGTTCATAAATAATTATAAAACTTTCGTAATACGATTTAAATATGGGGAGAGTAATGGGTAATTTATATGACAAAAAGTCACTAAATGAGATTAAAAACTCTTTTGAAAAATGGGAAAAAGAAACTCTTCAAAATTGGTTAAATCAAGTGCCCGAGCGTGAAAAAGAGTTTACTAACCTAAGTAACATACCAATAAAGATTTTGTATACGCCTGCTGATTTGGAGGATTTCGATTACAATGCTAAGTTGGGATTCCCGGGAAACTATCCTTATACAAGAGGAATACACGCAACTATGTATAGAGCAAGACTTTGGACTATGAGAATGTTTAGCGGCTTCGGAGGGCCTGAAGAAACTAACAAAAGATTAAAGTTTTTAATAGAGCACGGAGAAACAGGACTTAGCCTTGCATTTGACTATCCTACATTAATAGGAATAGACCCTGATGATCCAATGGCTGAGGGAGAAGTTGGTATTGTAGGGGTAAGCGTGCCTACAATAGAAGATATGAAGATAGTGTTTGATGGAATAAATATGGGACAAGTTACGACTAACATGACAATTAATCCTCCAGCTCCAGTTTTGTTAAGCTTCTATGTTGGAGTCGCAGAAATGCAAGGAGTTCCATACGATAAAATAGGGGGAACGACGCAAAACGATCCTTTAAAGGAATTCATAGCGCAGAAAAGCTATGTATTTCCACCAGAGCCTGCAGTAAGGGTCAGCATGGATTTAATAGAGTGGAGCGTTAAAAATTTACCAAAGTGGAACCCAATAAGTGTAAGTGGGTATCATATAAGAGAAGCTGGCTCAACTGCTGTCCAAGAATTAGCTTTTACAATAGCTGATGGAATTGAATATGTAAGACAATTAATTTCAAGAGGACTAGATGTAGATGAATTTGCCCATAGAATAAGCTTCTTCTGGGACTCTCATATAAATTTCTTTGAAGAGATAGCAAAGTTTAGAGCCGCTAGAAGAATGTGGGCAAAAATTATGAAAGAATGGTTCCATGCTAAAAAAGAAAGAAGCATGTGGATGAGGTTCCACACTCAAACTGCTGGTGTTTCTTTAACTGCACAACAGCCCTGGAACAATATAATAAGAACAACAATTGAGGCTATGGCAGCTGTTCTAGGAGGAACTCAAAGTTTACACACAAACAGTTTTGACGAACCTTTTAGGGTACCAAGCGAATTTGCAGCTAAAATAGCTTTAAGAACTCAGCAAATTATTGCCTATGAATCAGGTATAGCCGATACCATAGACCCCTTAGCCGGAAGCTATTATGTAGAATGGCTTACTGATGAGATCGAAGAAAAAGCTTGGAATTATATAGATAGAATAGAAAAGCTTGGAGGCATGCTAGAAGCTGTTAAAAAGGGATTCCCACAAAGAGAGTTGACGGAAGCAAGCTATAACTATCAAAGACAAGTAGAAGAAAAAAGAAAATATATAGTAGGCGTTAACATTTTTGAAGATAATCAAGTAGATGAAATCAGAAATGTTCCATTACTTGAATTTGATCAAGCAGAAATAGAGAGAAGGCAGATTAGCAGGATAAGAAAGATAAGAAGTGAAAGGGATAAAGAATTGTGGGAGAGATCTTTAAACGAGCTAAGAAAGGTTGCAGAAAAAGATGTAAACTTGATGCCCTATATATTGCAAGCAGCAAAAGCTAAAGCAACGTTAGGTGAAATAATCAGTGCATTAAAAGAGGTGTTTGGATCATATGTTGAGCCTCCAATATACTAAATATCAATATAAGGTATTAGTTGCAAAGCTAGGAATTGATGGCCATGATAGGGGAGCTAAAGTTATAGCAAGAGCTTTAAAAGATGCAGGGTTTGAAGTAATATATACAGGTATAAGGCAAACCCCAGAGCAAATAGTTTCAGCAGCCTTGCAAGAAGATGTTGATGTAATAGGAGTAAGCATATTAAGTGGAGCTCACATACATCACATGAACAAACTTATGGAAGAACTTAAAAATGCAGGAGCTGAAGATATACCCGTTGTTGTTGGAGGAACTATACCAGTTATAGATGTAGATGAGTTAAAGAAAATAGGTGTTAAAGAAGTGTTCTTACCTGGAGAAAGCTTAAACAGGATCGTCGATGTTGTTAGGAGATTGGCAGAGGAAAAGAAAAAAGCAGAAAAATAGAGGTTGGATTAATTGTCTGTCTCTGAATTAAATTTGGATGAATTACTTGATAAGGCATCAAAGGGTAACTTAAGATCGATTGGAAAAATTCTAAGTTATTTAGAAAATCCTTATACAATGCCTGAAAGCTTATTGGAAAAACTTGCAAAAATGGCTGGAAAAGCGCACATAATAGGAGTTACCGGCATACCTGGTTCAGGAAAGAGCACATTGATTTCAAGGCTAATAACATCTTTAAGAAAAAGAGGATATAAGGTAGCAGTTGTAGCTATTGATCCAAGCAGCCCAATAAGTGGAGGGGCTCTATTAGGCGATAGGTTAAGAATGCAAGAGCATGCCACAGATCCTGGAGTTTTTATTAGAAGCATTTCATCAAAGGGATTAAAAGGAGGCCTAAGCTTAGCAGCATTAACTATGATAGAGGCTTTTGACGCGTTCGGTTATGACAAAATAATTATAGAAACCGTTGGTGTTGGCCAATCAGAGGTAGACATAATGAGCGTCGCAAATACAATAGTAGTTGTAACAATGCCTGGGGCTGGAGATGATATACAAGCCTTAAAGGCTGGAGTTATGGAAATAGGGGATATATATGTATTAAACAAAGATGATAAAGAAGAAGCAAGTAAAACATATGAGTATCTTTCTTTTGCCTTAGAGAAGGGTGATATAGGGTCTAGCGATTCGAATTGGATACCCAGATTAATTAGAACAAGCGCTGTTATGGGAAAGGGAATAGAGGATCTAACGCAGGCTTTAGAAGATCATTTCAATTATATAAAAGAAATCGGAAAAACAAAGGATAAGCTTATTTCTAGAAGAACTTCGATGATAGAAATGTTAGCAGAGCAGCTTTTATATGAAGGATTAAAATTAGCATCAAAAGAAATGGACGATGAGCTCAGACTATCGGCAGAGAGAGGGAGCCATATATTTAATACTGCAATAAGGCTTGCTAAAAAATCAATTGATTACTTACCAGAAAGCAGGAAAGATTAAAATTATTTTATTTTTAAAATTTTAAAGCTACGCTTATTAAGGGTTCTATTTAATTTAATATAAGGTGAAAAGTTTGAGTGAGCAAAAGAAAGAAAAGACAGCCCAAGATTCACAAATAATAGAAGAACTTGGATATCCAGCAGAAGTGATACAATTAATAGGTAGAACAGGGGTAGCGGGGGAAGTTACACAGGTGAGAGTTAGAATCCTTGAAGGTAAGGATAAGGGTAGGATAATAACAAGAAACGTGATGGGTGCAGTAAGAATAGGAGATATAATAATCTTAAGAGAAACAGAAAGAGAGGCGAGAAAACTAACAAGGAAGAGGTAAAAATAAATAATGAATTTTTACTTTTTATATTCTATCCTATTAGCAATTATTGCTTCAGCTATTATTAGCACATTAATTACATACATTCTAAACAAATATTACTTTAACACATTATCAAAAAATTTTTTATTAATACCCAAGAAGTCAAACATAAAAAAGCCTAGAAAAAGATATTTAGTTTTTGAAATAGCTTCATCAAAACAAATAGATGCAGGCCTACTGGAAAATGCTATCAGAGAGAAATATAAGGAGTTATTTGGGACAACGAACCTCGCAGATTCCTATTTAAAACTAATATATTTTAATAATGTTACAAACAGAGGCATAATAAGAATTAAACACATATACATTGATTACCTTATATCGTCGCTGGCATTATTGAGAAAAATAGATAATAATGATATATTAATAATACCGATAAGAACAAGCGGTACTATTAATAGGGCAAAAAAGCTGCTTTCTTAACCTTTACCTGCGGTTGCAACTATTTTAATAACGTCATTTTCATTTAATAAATAACTTGCACCAATTCTCTGTTTGCTCTTAGCGTTTATAGCGTAAAGAAAAGTTTTTGCTAAATCGCTATGAATTTTACCAGCTAAATCTTTTGCTGTAGAACCTTTACGTATTAATATTACATCAGGTAAAACTCTATTTTTCTTATCAGTGTATTTATTTACATCCTCAACAGGATATACCGGTATTAACTTTAAAGAATTAAATAGAGCTTCATTTATTGCTTGTATTACACCAGTTCCTTTGTATTTTTCCATAATGTTTTGCTTAACCAACTCCAGTGCACTTTTTGTCTTGCTATCAACTTCTACTTGGTTTAACTTAAAATCTTGATCTCCTGGTATATATTCTATGACCTTCTTTTTCCTTAGCTTCCTTAATAGCAGCTCAGCAGCCGCACTAGCTGGAATTACAGGATATTCTTTAAAAGTATTTTTAATTTTTTCAATATTTTTTTCACTACCAGATATATCAATCTTATTTGCAACTATTACCATAGGTTTAGTAAGCCTTCTAATTTCTTTTAGTAGGTTTTTTAAATCTTGTTTATTTATTTTAAATAGTTCATTAGGCGATATCTTTAAGTGATCCAATGCTACTTCTATCTGTTCCTTCAAAATTCCAAAACCAGATAATCTTTGTGAAAATTCTTCTAGAGAATCTTTTATTGCGCCAATACTATATTGTTTCAAAAACTTATCCCAATCCCTTTCTACAGATTGATATATCCATTCATCGATTTCATCTATAACGAATTTTATTTCTTCTACAGGGTCATATGTTCCTGGTCTTGACACTATTCCTTCAGGACTAGTTGAACCGCTTGCATCAACAATCAACAGAAAAACATCTGCCCTCCTCAAATCATCAAGAAATTTATTTCCTAAGCCTCTCCCTTGATGAGCCCCAGGAACTAAACCTGCAACATCCATCATTTTTACTGGTATAAGCCTTTCCCCACTTTCGCATATGCTATTAGATGCATCACATTTTGGCAAACCAAGTTCTATATGAACGCATTTTCTTCTTGCATAACCAATACCTACATTTGGCTCTATTGTGACAAAAGGCCTGTTTTCTATGGGGACGTCTATTTCTGTTGCAGCACTGAAAAAAGTAGATTTTCCAACATTGGTCTTACCAACAACCCCTATTAACGAATCAGTTGGCTCCAAATCTTTCATCCTATTTACTAATAATTTATAAATGTTTTAAAGTTCATCTTTTATAATTAAATAAAAAACCAATTTAAAGATGGGGTTGATAAAAAATTAATTAATTACATAGCAAATCAAAAGTTTCCTTCATGGAATTTAAAATTCAATAATGCAGGCTATATTTCTTTTATTTTATTTGTTCTTGCCATTATAGTATCTAAGTTCTGGGCCTTACCTTCTTTGCATACTATATATGAAAGAGAACCGTTTGCAACTATTATCCTAACATTTACATTACCATCTTTAAATGAGACTTCGTTTTCCATAACTTCAGGTTGATAACCATACAGCTTTAGCGAATTAATAATTGAATCTAAACTTATATTCTCCCTTTTTTCTTGGCTAAGGTTAAAAGAATCCGAAAGATTCTTTGCAAATTCTGCTACATTACCACAACTATTTTTATATTCATTATATAGCCTTTCTAAAATTGTTTTCAAAATATCTTCTATGTGAAGCGATCTTGTATAAGAAACTAGGTCACTCCATTCCTCACTTTGTAAATAATTAATTATTTTCTGAGGATCTCCACCATAAATGCTAAACTTATATTTTGCCTCAGCATATCCTATTTTCTTTTTAATTTCCTCTATAATATTTGATGATATTTTACTAGAATAATCTGAAACAACATTATTAACTATATTCCTTATAAAATCTTTGGTCGGCCTACACTCATTATTACTCAACTATTCCTCTCCTCCACCTGTTCTACAGTCCCTATTATAGTGTTTCCTTTAATAGACTCTATTCTTACATTGACTTTATCACCAGGATATACTTCACCCTTAACAAAAACCTTATAATTTTTGTATAAAGCCAAACCTCTACCGTTTTCATCCATATTTCCTATAGTTACTTTTATCAAATCCCCTTGACTTAACATTGTTTTATCGTTTGTATCCCTATATGTAGGATATGAACTAAGTCTGTGAAAATCCGTCCTGTATAGATCTTCTTTCTCTGATTGCTTACGTCTCCTGTTCACCATATACACCCATAGTTTCCAATATTAAATGTTAAGTTTATCGCTTATATATTCTTTTTCTTACTCTTTTGTCATATCTTAATTCCATATATAATAAAAATCTCGATAAAAGAATTTAATTAAGTTTCAAGAATGATACAATAGGTGAAACGATTGAAGCTGTTCGAGTTTGAAGCAAAAGAGATAATAAAAAATTATGGCTTTGAGATACCTCAAAGCGTTTTAATAAAAAAGGGAGACGATATAGAAAAAAAGATCAAAGAGGCAAACATAGAACCTCCATTAGTAGTTAAAGCTCAAGTATTAGTTGCTGGAAGAGGTAAATCAGGAGGAATTAAATTAGTTAATTCTGTCAGCGAGGCTGTAAAAACAGCTCAAACATTGTTTGAGACGCCAATAAAGGGAATAAAGCCCTCATTCATTTTAATTGAAAAAGCTATACCTCATGAAAATGAGCTATACGTCGGTATAGTTATTGACAGATCATTAAGAACCCCATTAGTATTAGCATCAAAATACGGAGGCGTTGATATAGAAGAGATTGCAAGAACTAAGCCTGAAAGTATAATAAGGTATCCAATCAACACAGTTATAGGTTTAAGAAGTTATGAAGCTAGAATTATAGGTAAGAGTATTGGAATAACGGGTAAGGCATTAAGCAGTTTCGAAAAGTTCTTGATAACACTATATAAAGCATTTATAGAATATGATGCAGAGTTAGCTGAGAGCAATCCATTAGCCTATCTAAAAGACAAAGTTTTACCATTAGACCTCAGGATAACGATAGATGATAATTCATTGTATAGGCATGAGAACTATGCAAAGACTGAAAAGGAGAGGCTTGGAGAAAACACTGAATTTGAAATTAAAGCTCACGAACTTGACCTAGCATTTGTTGAACTCGATGGTGACATTGGAGTTCTGGGTAATGGTGCTGGACTTACTATGACTACGATGGACTTAATTTATGAATATGGAGGAAAACCTGCAAACTTCTTAGATATGGGAGGAGGAGCCGACGCAGAGCATGTAAAGACTTGCGTTAAATTCTTACTGGACTATCCAAAAGCTAAAAAAATATTCATAAACATGTTTGGAGGGATAACAAGAGCTGATGAAGTAGCTAAAGGTGTAGTCATGGCATTGGAAGAATCAAAAGTTAAAAAACCAATAGTAATTAGGCTAACTGGTACAAATGAAGAGCAAGGAAAAGAAATATTAAAACAAGCCGGTATAGAAGCTTTTAATGACCCGATAGAAGCTGTTAAAGTTGTAGTTAATAAATAAGGGTGATATGAAATGGGTATATTAGTTAATGAAAATACAAGATTAATCGTACAAGGAATAACTGGCAACGAAGGTTCATTTCATACTAAACTCATGTTAGATTATGGAACTAAAATAGTTGCAGGCGTTACCCCTGGAAAAGGGGGTATGAATGTATATGGCGTTCCGGTTTATGATACCGTTATAGAAGCTGTTAAAGAACATCCCGAGGCAAACACATCAATAATATTTGTACCTGCAAAATTTGCAGCAGATGCTGTTTACGAATCTGTAGACGCAGGCATTAAACTAGTTGTCGTTATAACCGAACACATCCCTGTTCATGATTCGCTTGAATTTATAAACTATGCAAAGTCTAAAGGGGTTAATGTAATCGGACCTAATTGTCCAGGTGCAATAACACCAGGAAAGGCAAAAGTTGGCATAATGCCGTCTCATGTATTTACTCCAGGACCAGTAGGTATTGCATCTAGAAGCGGTACTTTAACATATGAAGTCAGCTATGCATTATCAAGGGCCGGCATCGGACAATCAACAGTTATTGGAATAGGAGGGGATCCAGTTATAGGACTAACTTTTACTGAAGTCATGGAACATTATGAAAAGGATCCACAAACTAAGGCATTAATAATAGTAGGTGAAATAGGGGGAGATGCGGAAGAAAGAGCTGCTAAAATGGTCGAAGAGAAAATATTCACAAAGCCTGTAGTAGCTTTCATAGCTGGCAGAACTGCTCCAGAAGGTAAGAGAATGGGCCACGCAGGAGCTATAATAATGCTTGGCTCAGGAACATATAAAGACAAAGTAGAGAGACTTGAAAGCGTAGGCATAAAGGTTGCTAAAACTCCTTTCGAATTGCCAAAATTAGTCAGCAACGCTATGAAATCCGCTTAATCTAAAGGTTATCAAAAAATTCCATTTTTTGCATTAGAAACCCTCTGCAAGGTGTGGTAATACTATCACTATATTCCACTTCTCCTTTTTTTAGATTGTGCTTCCTCGCTAGTTCTGCTAGCAATTATTTCATATAGAACTGATTTCTTTCCCGGTGCAGGCCTTAAAAGCCTTCCAAGCCTTTGTAAAAACTGTCTTCTCGATCCAGTTCCAGAAACAAATATGCCTACATTTGCGTCCGGTATGTCTAGACCTTCATCGCCAACTGTTGTAATAACCAATATGCCTGACTTAGAATTCTTAAAATTATATAGCGTTTCTAACCTGTTCTTCTCATCTATACCCCCATGTATCAAATATGCATTTAATTTGCTAGCAAGCTCTTCAGCCTGATCTCTATACTGAGTAAATATTATTATTTTAGAGCCCCTGCTTAGTTCATTTTTAGCTATCTCAATAACTTTTTCTATTTTAGCACTGCTCTTTTGTATAATCTGCTGCATTTGGGACTTTATTTTCAACGCTTTTATTGCATTTGTTTCTCCTCTTCTTGCTGCTTCCAATATTTCATCAAAGCTCCTCCCTTTGCTATAATTAATGTATAGCTTCCTAAGCTCATCATATTTATTCATATCTTCCTTATTTAGCTCAACCCTTATCCTCCTTATAACAAAAGGTGCCAAATAGCCCTCTTCTGATAACTCGCTCGGAGATTTTTGATATATTATGCCGCCAATTAAGGGAAATATCTCCTCATGTTTTCCATCTTCCCTTACAGCAGTAGCGGAAAGTCCCATCCTATATGGAGAAGGCATTTTCATAGCTATCGCCTTAAATTTTTCAGCGGGTAAATGATGAGCTTCATCAAATATTAATAACATAAACTTTTTAGAGAATAAACCAATATTTCTAAATGCGCTTTGATATGTTGTAATAGTTATTGGGAGGATTGTTTTCTCATCACCATAATACGAGCCTATCAATCCGCCTGCATCAGTAAATTTCTTTATAGAATCTTCCCATTGCCTTATGTGTTCTTTTGTGTAAACAACTATAAGAGTTGGTACGTTTAACCTTATCATAGCATTTATAGCTACAATGGTCTTTCCCGAGCCTGTAGGTAAAACTATTACTCCCCTATTCTTATTAGATACCCAAGCTTTTACTGCTTCTTCTTGATAGTCTCTTAATTCACCATTAAAATTTAATTGTCTAGGCAATTTATTTTCTATAAATATGCCGGTTTTATCATCAACTATTAACCCTCTAGAAATTAAGTGTTCTTTTAAGTCTAAATATAAAAAGGGTTCAAATTGATAATATTTATGTGTACTATTATATTTTCCTTTTGCTTTAAAATCCTCTAAGTAGGGCTTTAAAAAAAGCTTAGATCTCAGTATAATGAACCTTCCATCATATTCTAAACTAACTCCTATCGAGTCTTTTAAAAAATTTTCTATATTAGTTAAATCATTCTTATCTATTACATCTTCAAGTTCCTTCAATTTCTCAATAACGTCTATTGGAGTATAGTTATTATTTTTCATCTTGTCTTCGTTTATTTCAAATATTGATACTCCTTCTTTCCTAGTTATAAAATCTGAAAAACTTAACAATTCTTTATATACATCTTTGCCTAACCATGAATTAACTTTGAAACGCAGATTCATTAACTTCATCACCTTGGTCTGAAAACCTGTAAGCTATTATTTCCTTTGAATTTATTTTTGCTTTTTCCATAATTTTAGCTACCCTTAATAATGGAGTTGAAGGAATTATAAGCCTAACGCAATTCCCTTGAACTACTATTTTATATACTTCTGGTTCATCAGCCAGTTTTATCAAAAAATCCTTTTCACTCTCTTCGCAGGACTCCATAACTCCATACATTATATGAAGGCAATCAATGCCATTAAAAAGCTTTAAATAAAATGAAATTTTGTTATCATAAACTAAAGCATCAATATAATCGTTTTCCCTGTTTTTGCTTATACTATTGATTTCCTGTACATCTTCATTGTTACCGAAAAATTCTTCAATACAGGGCCCGGCTCCAGGCGTGGGTTCGAAATCATTTATATCCTCTTCACTTAAAACCCTCTTCATTGTCGGGCCCCAATATTGTATTTAAAATAAACCCAATAAATCTTTCTAACAGACTTTAGAGCCTGGGTTTACAGGTTCTAAAGGCGTTAATATAACAGGTTTTTGATCCTCCCCGCACGGTGTAGCAAGTATCATACCTTGGCTTTCTAGACCTCCCATAACCTTTGGCTTAAGGTTCGCAACTACAATAACCAACCTTCCTACAAGGTCTTCAGGTTTGTACCATTTTTGTAGACCTGCTAATATTTGTCTTTGTTCAGTTCCTAGATCTACTGTAAGTTTGAGGAGCTTCCTGCTATTTGGGACTAATTCCACACTTAATATTTTACCAACTCTTAAATCTATCTTAGAGAATTCGCTATAATCTACTACCTCCCCCAAAATTTACACCCTTTAAAATTTTATAATTAAATAAATTTATTACTTTTGCTCTTTATCCTCAACTTGCTTTGTTTCCTTATACCATTCCTTCTTTCCAAGATAAGGCTGTCTCATAGTTAATCCTATTCTAAATAAGCCTGACCTTTTAGATGCCTTGCTTATTTGAGTTATCCTTACATTAACTATATCTCCTGCCTCTATAAGCCTACCAGTTTCTTTTCCCTTAAACCCCCTTCTTTCTTGTATAAATTCAACGTCTTCATCCATTATTTGACTTCTATGAACAAAACCATCTATAGGGCCCAAACTAACAAAAAGTCCGAAATCTCTTGCATCTCTAACTACTCCTTTAGCAACTTCTAACTGCAGGGGCTCATACGATATTAATGTGTATTTAACAGGAAAATACACGTTAGGATCTTCAGATAGTAGGATTCCGTCACCCTCTATTTCTGCGTCTAGAACAGCTATAATTATTCCCAACTGCGGATCAGCTTGACCTTCAAGCTCGCTTCTCAAAGTATTTATTACTGCTTCCTTTAAATTTTCCGTAAAAGCTATATCGGGTGGCACTCCTACCCATTCGTGCAGCGTGTATTGGACATACATACTTTGCTCCCCATCAGTTGGTGTATTACTTAAATTATAAATTTATAAAAAATTATCCGACCTCCTCCCCGTCCTGAAGGGTAAGGCCTTCAGTTGTAAGAGATAAAACTGTATAAGTTAAGTTATTGTTAACCGGGGGGTTAACAATAACTTTATCATATAAGCTAATAAAGGAGATGCTTTTAAGCATTTTATAATAAACAAACAAAGATTAAAAATTAAATATTTCCGCATACAATGGTTTTTTTGTGATAAACTTGTATACAGAAAAAATAGTTAAAATAAGTGGATTAAAAATACATTATTATGATGATGGTGATGGATACCCGGTTTTACTTGTGCCTGGATTAAGATACAACGCTAAAACTTGGATAGATGTAGGAACTTATGACACAATTTACAATGAAGGATTTAGGGTAATATCAGTAGATCCCCCAGGTCAAGGAAAATCAGACAAAGGTGTTTATGACGAAGATACTGAATATAAATTCGTTAACGACTTTATGAACTCCATAGGAATAAGAGATGCTGTAATTGTAGGAGCAAGCTCTGGGGGCTATGCAGCTGCTGGACTAGGCGCAAACTATCCTGAAAAAGTTAAAGGCGCTGTAATTGTAGGAGGGGTTAGGATAATTAATTATAAAGACAAGCTTAAAAATATGGAGGGAAAGCCAATATTATTAATATGGGGGTCTAAAGATGAAATAGCGCCAATAAGCAATGCGCAACTAATTTTAGATAACGTAACGAGCTCAAGGTTGATATATTTGGGAGCTCAACACGCATGCTATTTGGAAAAACCTAAAGAGTTCAACGATATAATAAGGGATTTCTTAAAAAATGAGATAAAACCAATAATATAAATAACTTAGCAACATATTAATTCATAGATCAAAAATGATTTGGAAAAAGCCAAAAATAGAATATATAGGAGATATCGCAGTTATTAAAGCCCCATTTAACAATATAAACGAAGAAGAAGTTACGAAACTAGCCAATGAGATTTTAGAGAAAAATAAATTTATTAAAAGCGTGTTTCTTGCAGCAACTCCTGTAATAGGAGAATTAAAAGTACGCGATTATAGATATCTTGCTGGAGAAAACAGATCCGAAACAATATACAAAGAACACAATTGCATGTTTAAGGTAGATATAAAAAAGGTGTTTATAACGCCTAGATTAAGCTACGAACATTTAAGAATAGCAAAACTTGTAAATGAGGGTGAAAGAATAATAAACATGTTTGCAGGGGCAGGCCTATTTTCAATTATAATAGCAAAAAAATCAAAACCTAAAATTGTTCACAGCATAGACATAAACCCTGATGCATATAAATATATGGTCGAAAATATTGAAATTAACAAAGTTAAAGATATAGTTTTTCCTTATTTAGGAGATGCAAAGGAAGTTATAGAAAAAAAATTATTAAATTCTTCTGATAGAATATTAATGCCTTTACCTGATAAAGCTTTGGAATACGTTAGGTATGCGATTTCAGCTATAGAAAAAATTGGATATATCCATTTATATTTGCATGTAAGTGCAAAGAAGGATGAGTTTTTAAATAAAGCAGAAGAATTAACAAAAAAGGAACTTGAAAAGTATAATATAGAATATAAAATAATAAACTCAAAGGAAGTTAGACCTGTAGGGCCAAGGCTATACCAGGTGGTTGTTGATGTCTACATTGAAAAAAATTAACCAAATATTGAAGCAAGAAAGAATAATAGGATATTTAGATCCTTATGCCGAAGAATACATATTGGAATTAAATGGAGAAAATTTTGTTACATCTAGCAGCTGCTTAGGAAGGATAACCATAATAGAAGGCAAGTGGCCTTGGGAAAGAGATAAATCAAGGGTTGTCTATAAGTCCCATGAGAAAATATCTGTTTATAGCATAGCTAATGTAGTTTCTAGACCATTTAATGATCTTTGGCTTAAGGTTACCGGTCCAATAATACATATAAGAACTGAAAGAATAGATTGTGCCTTAAACCTATTAAATTTAGCAAGGACTTCAGGATTTAAACATAGTGGAATACTATCAAGCTCTGACAATATTTTTACTGTTGAATTAATGAGTGCAGTTCAAATAACTATGCCATTAAAAATGAACGATACTTTCGTTTTTAACATAGAATCTTTAAATGAAATTGTAGACAGGGCTAACGATGCTTTAGAGGAAGGGCATAAAAGGTTGAGAAAACTGACAAAATTAGTTAAGGAACTCCTCATTTGCTAGAATTTTCCTTAAAGTTCTTTTTATAAACAAGTATAGGGTGTTTGCCTCCACAATCTTGAGGACAAAGGCCTTTCTTTTTCATTATATCACACCTGTAAGGACTAATATCTTCTACTTTTATGAAAGCCTTAGCTATTTTTCTCGATAAGTTAGGAGAAATGCCTAGAGAATTAGATATAACATTGCTTAACTCATCTTCATCAACCCCTATCGATATTAAGAATGCGATATATTGATAAAGACCTTCATCCCCTATTTTACCATTATCAATTAAATTTTTGAAGTTTTTCATGCAAGGTGGAAAGGCATCATAATTAATTTTTCCTAATGGAATTTTATTTTCTGTCAACTTCAAATATCTTAGTATTTCATTTGAGAAAGAAGAAAGTTCCTCTCCAACTTCTAGATCTCTTGCTATGTTCTTTATCCTTACTATAACGCCAACCTCTAATAAGCCTTTAAGAATTTTCATATCCAAATAGACTTTACCGTTTAACAAAAACGAATTTACCAATCTAAATTGGCTTTCCTGAGCATTTATTGCTATTTTTAAAAATTCATCGATTCTAGTATAATAAGGTAAAGTTCTATATACAATTTTTCCATTATTATTAATCAGCCAAGGTATCTTTATTAGCTCTTTCTCTATTTTCAATCCAATCAATTCACCTAAAGCTATCAGGTTTTCTTCATTATCAGATTCAATAAAATAGCTTGCCCTATTAGCTTCTGCTCTAGCATATGTATCTAGAGCTATCATAGAGTTTGATGCCTTTATTGCAGCTAACGAGAGATAAAAAGAGTATACTTCATCATCAGTTGAATCGCCGTTCTTTAAAGGGCTAACCTTTTTTGCTATTGCTTCCTCTAACCTTTTCCTTGATAATTTAACTATTTTGTTATTCTCAAGTAAAGACTCTATATTAATCCTATAGCCATAGTTGGTTTTGCTGTAATCCTCTAAAGATATAGCAAATGGATACTTGCTGTAAGTAAGCAAACTTCTCCCCAGTTATAGATAGCTGATAGCGACAAATATTAATAAGAGATATGGTTCATATATCAGCGGTGAGAAAAAAGTGGCTTCCTATAAGGATTTATCAGAAAGAATAGCTGATTGGGCAGTTAACCTTTCGTATAAAAATATTCCAAGCAATGTAATAGAAGAAGCTAAGAAAAGAATTTTAGACACTTTCGGAGTTGCTATAGGGGCATTTAATGAAGAGCCAGTTAGCATAGCTAGATGGTTAGCTGAGTCTTCTTCAAGTTCAAGACTTTCTGCTACAATATGGGGAACCGATAGGACTGGCCCAGCAGATCATGTTGATTTCGCTAACGGCTGCGCTTCACGATTTTTTGACTTTATGGATACGTACCTATCTAAGGAAGCATTACATCCAAGCGATAACCTACCTGCAATTATAGCAGCAGCAGAGATTGCAAAAGCAGATGGTAAGAAAATATTGGAAGGTATTGTTGCGGCTTATGAAGTTACAGCAAGACTTGCAGATGCCTATAGCGTAAGGAGCAAAGGATATGATCATGTTGTATATATAGCTATAGCATCTTCTGTTGGAGCTGGAAAAGTACTTGGATTAGATAGAGACCAAATGTTACAAGCTATAAATCTTTCTACAGTAAATTCCCTTGCTTTAAGACAAACAAGGGCTGGAGAACTCAGCATGTGGAAAGGCTGCGCTGCAGCAAATGCCTCTAGAAACGGATTGTTTGCAGCTATATTAGCGTATAAAGGCATGAGAGGACCATCACCTATTTTTAGCGGAGAATATGGATTTTTCAGAGTAGCATTAAATGGAGATAAGTTTGATATACCAAAGATGGGGGGAGAAGATAGCGAACCGTTTAAGCTGTTAGAGACAAGCATAAAATATTGGCCTGTTGAATATCATGCAATGAGCGCAGTAGATGCAGCTTTAAAAATCAGAGAAAAAGCTGGTTCATTAAAACCTGAAGATATAAAAGAAGTTAATGTTAAGACCTTCCAGGTTTCATATAACATAATTGTTAAGGATCCAGAAAAGTGGGATCCAAAGACAAGAGAGACAGCAGATCACAGCCTACCATATATAGTTGCTGCAGCCCTCCTTGATGGTAAGGTTTGGCTCGATACTTTCCATGAAAACAGGTATCTAGCTAATGATGTAAGGCAGGTTTTAAATAAAATGAAAGTAGAAGTTGACCCTGAACACGATAAACTATATCCGACAGGAATTAAAAACACAATTACAGTTAAGCTATCTGACGGAAGAACTATAGAAGAAAGCAGTACATATCCTCCTGGTCACTTTAAGAATCCATTAAGCAGGGAAGGCGTTGTAGATAAATTCTTAAAGGTCACTGAAGGAAAGCTATATAAAAGAAATGCAAAACAATTCATAGATACCGTTTGGAATATAGAAAAGTGTATGAATATAAGTAAGGCACTAGCCCTTCTTAAAATAAAGTAACGAATTATTTCTTTTTTGTTTCTTTCTTTTGTTGTTTAAGAGGCATAGTTTCTGAAGGCTTAGGCTTTAAGAAATATGCTCCTCCTAATACTCCTACTACGAGACCTAGTATGAAAAGTCCTATAGAAACTTCACCACTTTTATGTAGCCTATAAGAATAGCTTCCTGCTAATTGGTTTGTTTCATTATACCTAACTTGCCAATAACTTACTAAACCTTGCAACTCCCCAACTTTTGTAGTTAAAGAATTTATACTTTGATTTAATGAAGTTATTTCATTTAAATATGAATTTATTATCATTCTATAGTTTATTAAATTTGTTATATTACCATTTATATTATATACTTGGGAAACCATATCTAATGAATCCGTTAAACTTATTAATTCTGGGTTGAATTGGGACTCATATAAATTAAAGTCTATTATATAGCTACTTCCCCTAATTAAGCTAATATTTTTAATATCAATGATAGTATATGCAACTCCATTTACCGCAGGCGTTCCATTAATGTATCCTTTTAAAAATTGCACGCTTGCATATGTTGGGCTTACAAAATTAAGTCCAATCATCGAAGTATAGCTATTATTTGAGCCCGACAACATTAATACTTTTATAAAGTTTCCAGTATAGCTGTTTGAATTGTTTCCAATAAAATATTCAGGAATTCCGTTTACTAACTCCGAACCAATAAAAGACCAACTATTTCCTAAAGAGCTACCTCCTATACCTATATAAAGGTCTTTGATATATGTGTTGTTGCTTGTAGTGTTTATTATTATGCTATAGCTAATATATGGATAATAATTGCTCGCAGTTACAAACTCGTAAACTGATATATTACCTGAATTTATGGGAGTAAACAACATTTTAACATAGTTTGATCCTTTATTTATTAAAGTCGCCCTCCACTGCTGATTATATAAATTTCCTGGAAGAGATTGGTTAATAGATAGTACCATTGACGGAATTTCTAAGCTGTTCAGTTGAACCGTTTGCGGAACTAATGTATTCCAACTAACTATTGATGCTCCTTTGGTTAAATTAAAATTTATTTGATAGTATTGGTTTTGTATAGTTGCACTTGTATTCGATACGCTGTAAAGCAATGAAGCTCCTTTAGCTATGCTTATCGTATACATAGATGTTACCAGCAGCAAAGCAAGCAATATCAATGCCTTCTTATTCATACCTTTAGACCTCCTGCTAAGAGATTTTTAATTACTAATTTAAGCTTAATTGAGTGAAGGGGGTTAAATTGTGCAATAAAACATTTAAGGCAGAAGTCTTCAGCGGAAAGAATGAGGGAGAATTTTTTGTTAGTATTTATTCAAAAAATATTAAAAAATCATTAGGTTTCACTCCTTTTCCTGGCACATTAAATGCTAGGCTTATATCAGATGTTGATGAGTTTAATAATTGCTTATCGAAATCTAAAGCTGTTGTTATAAATCCCCCAGAAATACCTAATGCAAAATATGCCAGAGTAATTGCATATCCAATTTTGCTCTTTAATTCTTTAAACGCTTATATATTAAGACCTGAAATAACTATATATAAAAAAGATGTAGTAGAGATAATTTTTGAAAGAAGGCTAAGAGATTTATTGAATATCTATGATGGTTCTATTATAGATATCAATATAGTATTAGATTAAATAATATCTCCTTAAAAAACATCACATACTTTTATCCTCTTAATTCCAATAGGTTAAATATTTTAAGCAGGATAGCATTAAATTTATTGGTGAACAGGGTTGGATTTTGATTTATCACAAGATGAAAAACTATTTAAAGAATCTGTCCACGAATTTCTATCTAAAGAGTTAAACCCGATATGGATAAAGATGGATAGCGAGAAGAAGATACCAACTGAAGTTATTCATAAGATGGGGGATCAAGGTCTTTTCGCTATAGCAGTTCCAGAAGAATATGGCGGCCAAGGAGGAAGTTTTTTGTTAGCTGCATTGGCAGTAGAAGAAGTTGCTTATAACGACCCTGCAGTAGCTACTGCCGTTTTTACATTGCTAAATAATAGCTGGCCTTATATATTGTATTTATATGGTAAGGAAGAGACAAAGCAAGAAATACTTCCCTTAGTAGGAAAGGGAAGGGGGTTCTTTGGTATTGCTTCTACAGAAACTGGTGGAGGGAGCGATGTTGCTGGAGAAAAAACAACAGCAAAAAAAGAAGGAAACCTATATAAAATTAATGGAGAAAAAATATATATAAGCGGGGTTAGAGAAGCTTTAGAACAACTGGAATTAGGGAGCTGGTTCTTAATTGCAAGAACGGGGAAACAAGAAGATAAGCATAGAGGATTATCTAGTTTTGCCTTTATAGGTAATAAAAATGGTAAGATAACTCAGGGTCTTGAATACTCTATATTAAACACTATAGGAAGGCATGCAATTTCTACAGGTTTACTGCATTTCAATAACGCTTTAACAGATTCAAACCATTTAATAGGAGATGAAAATAAGGGTTACTATTTAGCTATGCAAGGGTTTTCCATAGCAAGGGTTTTAGTTAGCGCAGCAAATATAGGTGCAGCCCAATGGGCTTTAGAACAAGCTGTTAAATATTCAAGGGATAGAAGAATGTTTGATGACAAGCCGATAGCCTCTTTCCAGGGAGTTAGCTTCCCAATAGCAGAGGTTGCAACAAAAATTGAGGCAACAAAGCTTTTAATATATAAGTCTGCCCAACTTGCTGACAAGATATTCATTAAAAAAGAGCCAGGATTTAAGCCTCAAGACTTAAACTATTGGGCTTCATCTTCAAAAATTATGGCTATAGAGACCGCATTTCAGGCAATAGAAACCACAATGAAAACCTATGGAGGCTATTCTTACACAGAGGAAGCAAATGTGTTCAGAAATCTATTAGGAGTCCTTTCATATCTAGTAGGAGCCGAGGGATCTCAAAACATAATGCGCTATATAGTTGCAAGAGAATTAATAGGAAGAGAATATGTGAAAGATTAGAACTTTATAATTATTTTTGTTTACAGTAATTTTTTAATTCTTCGATCAATTCCAAGCAATTATTTACCTTCTCTTTTGCATAAAGTGAGCCATGACTAGATGCATCTATCAAAGCGTTTATAGTAGAGCATAACATATCTTTTGTTGATATGTTAAACAAATCGAGATCCTTTTCTTTTATTTTTATGTCCCTTGTTTGCATAAAAGGTAAAAAATCATCAATTGAATATGTCCTTAAAAACATGCCTCCTGAATTTATAATAAGCTTTCTATTACTTCCTAAATCTATTTGTGCTTCATATTCTCCTGCTGGAGGCGCTAAGCATAATATAAGCTCTGTTTTTGACTTCTCTTCGCAACTACACTTAGACATATTAATCCCCTATTATTATGATTATAAAAAATTAAAAACAGTAGTACTTATAAAACCCAATTGCTTAAGAACTATAAGGAAAGGTGAAAAGACGTGCCAGCAACACAATTAATTAACAGGCTAGAACTCATATCAAAATCCATGTCGAGAAAAGGAAGTGTAAGCGCTATAGGTTCGACGTCCCTTGTAAATATATTAACACTAATTAACAGGATGAATGAAATAAGTAAATATGTAGAATGCCTTAGCTCAAATAAAAACTCTTGTATGAAGACAGCTAAAGGTGTACTTTGCACTAGCGATTGCTCTAATACATTTAAGCTTGATAATGACGTTGAAACAAAATTGTGGAAAACTGGAAGCAATGCTTTTGGATTTACATTATCATCAGACTATATAGAATTAGGGATTAAAGATACAAAAATAGAAGTAACCCAAGATAAAATAAATGTAAAAATTGAAAATAGCTCAATTATAGTGCCTCTTGAAGAAAAAAGTATTATTGAAAATAGCTCAATTATAATTAATGCTGCGAATAGAATTGATGAAGTTATTAGACATGCATTTAGTGGAATATCAAGTTGCGCAAGAAATTCCGGGATAAAATGTTAAATTATTAGTATAGTTTTGCATATTCAATAGAACTATTATTTATTAATTCTAAAAGTTTCAATTATTTCTGTTTTATTGAAATTTCGTTATTTTTACAACCGAAAGTCTAGCCCTTTAAAGCAAAGAGGAGGTCAGTAATAGCTGATGCATTAATTAGGTATTGGGTTTGCCATTGTTAACCGGGGGGTTAACAATTAAAATCCTTTAAATTTTAAAATCACTTTAAAACTTTTTTGCCCTTCCTAATTTTTCATGGGCAGAAGCCAATTCTCCTGCAGCTTGAGCTGCCAGCAAGTTGAGCTCTCCAGCTAAAGCCGTAGAAGCAATAATTTCTGCCAACTTCATAGCATTAGACCCTTGAGGATTCCCGCCGCCTGCTATTCCTAATAGTTGTAATGCTTCTTTCTGAGTGGGTAACCATGCACCCCCTCCTACAGTTCCTACTTCTAGGCTAGTTAAAGTAGCTGAAATATACAAGTCTTCACCTCTTGTCTCAGTCCAAACATAGCCTAAGCTACTTTCTACTACTTGAGCCATATCCTGACCGGTTGCAAGGAATATAGCAGCTATTATATTAGCAAATTGTGCATTATAGCTTAAACTGCCTGAAACAGCATTACCCAATAAATTCTTTGATTTATTTATATAATCGATTTCGTAAGAAGTTAATCTCATTACATCTTTAAGGATTTCCTTTTTTATAATAGCCTCTGCTATAACATATTTTCCTCTTCCTAATAACTTATCTAAATAACTTGGCTTTTTATCAACACATAGATTACCGCTTAAACTCACACATTTGTGAGGTCCTCCATAATTATCATCTATATATTTACATATTTTATCGCTAGCTATGGTTGCCATGTTCATTCCCATGGCATCTGCAGTATTAAAAACAAATCTCGGCCAAACCATGTTACCTACTATAAAAACTTGCATGTCTTTAAGTTCTCCATGACTTGTAACTTGTTTTGTTAACTCCTTAAATTGTGAAAAATTAGATTTAAGCCATAAAGACAATTTATTTGCTTCTTCAACGTCGGGTGTCCATATTAATGGAGCCCTAGCCATTCCATCATATATAATTTTTGTTTTAACCCCTCCACTCAATGTAAGAGTCTTTACACCCCTATTAACACCGGCAACCAAAGCTCCTTCAGTTGTGGCCATTGGAACATAAAATTCTCCTTTCGCGTATTCTCCATTAATCTTTAAGGGCCCAACGATGCCAATTGGTACTTGAACTGCGCCAATAGGGTTTTCAATGTTATGCCCAACTAAATCCTCAAAATCTAATAAAGTAGATGCTATTGCAGATAGTTTTATATTATACTTTCTTTCTAAATAAAGCCTTCTTACCAAGGCTGCTAGATTAGAGCTTTTTAATGCTTGGTCTAGCCTGCTTATGCTTATCTCTCCTTTTTCTAGTTTTTCTAAGATCTCATCTACACTCATTTATTTTTACACCAATACAGGTCTGAACTTCAGTACATAATAAATTAGACCTGCATCCCTATCTTCTTGTGTTTTTCTTAGAGTAGCTTCTACTTCCATATCTTTTTTCAATGAATTTGCATTAACTATATCAGTCAATTCAGCAGTTATTTTTGTAACACCTAAATCTATTAAACCGTAGTAAATAGGTGATTGATGTCTTGCACCTTCTGGTATTGCATATATAGTTGTATAAGATATTAGTTTACCTTTTCTTGGTAATTCTATTAGTTCTATTTCTCTACTTCCGCAATATGGGCACGCATTTTTTGGCGGGTAATGAACTTTACCACAGCTCTTGCATTTTGCCCCACTTAATTTATATATTATCTCTTTTTTCCTCCAAAATCTTGATATAGATAAATCCATCGACATAGTTTACACCCCTTCAACTAAAGCTACATAAGAACTAGAGCCCAATCCGTTAAGAGAAACCACCAAACCCTTTTTTGCATTATTAACTTTAATCCCCGGGAACTTATTTGCTATTTGCAATGACGATTCTGCTATTTGATAAACGCCTGTTGCACCTAACGGGTGGCCTCTAGCCTTTAATCCTCCGCTTGGGTTTGCTAAAGGCCCTTTTCCTCCTGGAGAGAAATAGCCTGTAGATACTAACTCAGCAGCTTTTCCGCGTTTTGCCAATCCAAGGGTTTCTAATATAACCATAGCAGTTATTGTAAAGGAGTCATGAATTTCTATAAAGTCTAAATTTGATGTATCTGCTATGTTTGATATCCTTCTATAAGCCTCAGATAAAGAATCAAACAACAATGGATCGTCTGATAATTCTATAGAGCCGTAACCTGTTGATGATTCTACTGCAGATATTTTAGCTATAGGTGAAGTTGACATATCTTTATTTGACAAAACGATCGCTGCAGCTCCATCCCCTAACGGGTAAGAGTCAAGCAATGTAATTGGGTCTGCTAATATTTGAGACTTCGCTACCTTATCAGGTTTTATTGCAAAATTTAGCATAGCATAAGGGTTCTCTTTTGCGTTAGAGTGCATTAATGCAGGCCAATAAGACATTACTTCCCTATCTACATTATATGTATCCATATAAAGCCTCATTAATATAGCAGCATCCCCAGCATAGCCTATGTTATAAAATGATTTTGTATCTCCATCATATAACATCTGTAATTGTTTGTAGACTTTAGAGCTTACGAACTCGTTTAATTTTTCAGCCCCTATAACTAATACTTTGTCAGCCTGATGAGATTCTAACAATGATTTTGCAACAGAAATAGCCGCTAAACCACTCGCTTCTCCGGCCTCAACATTTAAAGCCTTGATACCTCTTAAACCTAGAGAAGTTGCTAAATAACTTGCAGTATCTAATTGATTATCTTGAAGAGGAGATAGACTACTTGAAAATACAAGATAATCTATACCATCAATTCCTCCTGCCTGCTCTATTGCAGCAAAAGCAGCATTTGCTGCTAAATCTTTTAAGCTATAATCATAATGCCTATCTATTTTAGTCATCCCCACACCTTCAACATAAACTACCATTTATACCACCTCATTTAATTACATGGATTATGGACCTGCTCTTTGCATAAGAAGCATAATCTATCAATACCTTCCTATTTAAATAATCCTCAACTGTTGGGGCCAATTGCTTTCTATTTTCGACCTCGTCTGTAACAGTAATAAAATATGCGTCGCTTCCGGCTCCGCTTCCAAAAGGAGCTAGCAGAATCTTTTGGCCGGGCTTTGCCTTATCTAAAACTCTTGCCAAGCCCATTAATGCACTTGCGTTATAAGTGTTACCTATCATAGGAGTTACTAAACCATCTTTCATTTGATCCATATTAAATCCAAGATCCTGGCCAATTTTAACAGGGAATTTCCCATTAGGTTGGTGAAATATGGCGTAATCAAAATCGCTAGGCTTTAGACCATTTCTTTCTAACAAAGCTTTAACTGCATTTTCTATATGATAAAAATACGCCGGTTCTCCAGTAAACCCTTCTCCATGTAATGGATAAGGCTGTGATGCCCTTCTCCAAAAATCTGGAGTATCTGTAACGAATGTAACTGAATCTTCAATTATTGCTGATGCGTTGTTTGTCCTACCGATAACAAAAGCTGCCGCTCCGCTTGCTGCAGTAAATTCCAATACATCTCCAGGATTTGCTTGAGCAGTATCGCTTCCTATAGCTAAGCCATAATCAATCAATCCTGACGATGCCATGCCGATTAATGACCTCATGCCTTCACTTGCGGCCCTGCAAGCAAATTCAAGATCACTTGCCATAGTAAAAGGAGTTATTCCTAATGCTTCACCAATTATTGTTGCACTAGGCTTTACAGCATATGGCTTTGACTCTGTACCGAAAAATATTGCACTTATTTTTTTAGGCTCTATTTTAGACCTTTTAATAGCATTATAAGCTGCTTCATATCCCATAGTTAATGAATCTTCATCAGGGCCAGCAACTGCCTTAGATTCAACTGCTAACCCTTTATATTGGTCTGGATGCCATCCCCAAATCTTTGCTATATCTGCCAAAGGTAACCTGTAAATCGGTATATAGGCACCCCAACCATGTATTCCAGCTTTTGGACTTACCAAATATTAACACCTTATTTATTTTAAGGATAAGCTACCCCTATAAAAATCTTCGCCAAATGACTAATTAAATATAGACAAAAGACGTATAAACAATTATATTAATTTGTTGAAAGAGTTTTGAGAAAGTGTTTAGTTTTCATTCTTAATTATATTTTTGCAAACTATAAATTGTTTTTACTAATATTTATACTTATATAAATACTTTAGTTTTTAATTTTCTTTATAAGCTATAATAAACATAATAAAAAGCATAAAGTTATTAAACAGATAGACGTTCTTAGAAATAAATGCTGGATGGGCCCGTAGCTCAGCCAGGTAGAGCGGCGGGCTCTTAACCCGTAGACCATGGGCAGAAGCCTAGCCTGCCGTAGACGGAAGTCCCGGGTTCGAATCCCGGCGGGCCCGCCACACCCATTAAGGGCTCCACTATTTTCTTCAATATTTCAATAACAAACGATTAGTATAACAGGTGATATAGTTCCCACTTATTTTATAGGAAACCTTTAATAATACGTTTAAAGATATTTAATAATTAGCCATAAAAATTTCTCAATTATACCAATAACATTTAATAACTTAGAATTAAAATATCATTTATAGAAAATATGAGGTGAAGATGTATGCCTGAAAAATTCCCACCTGTTAAGGTAAAGGATCCATCGTCCGGTAAGGAAGTTGAACTATCTCCCGTAAAGGTTTGGACACTAGCTCCAAAAAGCAGAAAGGGAGTTAAAATAGGGCTTTTCAAGAGCCCTGAAACAGGTAAGTTCTTCAGGGCAAAGGTACCTGAAAACTACCCGTAATCTAAATAAAAATATAATAAATCTTTTTTATAATATTTTTTATAATATAAACCTAGAAATTGAAAATTTATACTTTATAGACTAGAAATTGAAAATTATTTTTCTGAGGCCTGAGGACTTTTTCCTAATGCTGCGTTCATAACATTAGTTATGACTTGAGCTAAATGTTGAGGCTTTGTGTAATATTTATCGTATTGATATCTTTGACCCTTATACGATATCTCTACTTGCTCATCAGAATCTCTAACAATCATGAAGTCCATCCCTTCCTTGGTTAATGCGAATGAATTCTTACCTCTTGACTCTATTTTAAAGCCATTTTTCGTTACTTCACTCCTTATAGCATCTTTTACTTGATCCAAATAGTCGCTCATACTCCTATCACCTACTTCTAAAGTTTGAAAGATACCCTTTAAATAAATTTATTAATGATAACAATATTTTTTCTTAACAGTGGGAATTTTGCCTTCATTACTAGAGAATAAAATTAGGACTATTAGTTTCTGACCTCCTCCCCGCCCTGAAGGGTGAGGGTTTCCTGAGGTCTTAAGGGTTACACCCCTTTTACGGGTGCTACTCTATTATCCCCCAAGCCGATATTGCGGGAGAAATCGGCTCCCGCTCCTCATGTTTTAAGAGTTGACCAGACGAAGGCATCTAAAAGCATCTCAAATAGAAATAGTATTTTTGATTTAAAAAATTTTACCCCGCCCCTTCTAGGGGCGAGGTTTGTCGTTCGCTTTATCGATCTACATTATTAATATTATTTAGGATTAATTCAAAAAATATAAATGTATATAAATAGAATTTATTAATATCCTTTTACCAATAAATCTTTATTTTCACTTTATAATATATATAATTGGGTGGAATAAGTTGCCCTCTATAGATAAAATAAAGACAATTTTGGTTGTAGGAGCAGGTACTATGGGTCATGGAATAACTGAGCTAGCTGCAATAGCAGGATACAAAGTTTATATTGCAGATATAAACAATGAAATTTTAAAAAGTGGTTTGGAAAAAATTAAATGGAGCCTATCTAAACTTCATGAAAAAGGTGGCCTAAAAGAAAGCGTCGATTCTGTTATGTCAAGGATTATACCTGTAGTCAATACTGATTCCCAAGGAAATTTCACAAAAGATTTTGAAAATGCAATAAAGGATTCTGATATGTTTATTGAAGCAATTCCTGAAAGGCTAGATCTAAAGCAAAACCTATTTAGATTTATAGATAAAAATAGGAAAGCCGATTCTATAATGGCAACTAATACAAGTAGCCTACCTATCACAGAGATAGCCGCAGCAACTTCTGCACCTGAGCTTGTTGTAGGAATGCACTTCTTCAACCCACCACCTTTGATGCCTTTAGTTGAAATAATTAAGGGTGAAAAGACATCAGATGAAACGGTTTCCGTTACATATCAAATAGCAAAAAACTTTGGAAAACAGCCAGTAATAGTTAAGAAAGATGTGCCAGGATTCATTGCAAACAGAGTATTAGCTAGATTTTTGAATACAGCTTGTTGGTTAGCATATAAAGGCATGTATTCAACATTAGAAATAGATTCTGCTGTAAAATATAGCCTTAACTTCCCTATGGGTGCATTTGAGCTAGCAGATTACAGCGGCATAGATGTTTTCTACTTTGTTAACAAAGCAATGACAGAAAGAGGCTTTAAGATGAAGCACTGCCCTATGTTTGAACAAAAGTTTAATTCAAAAGAACTAGGAATGAAAACAGGAAAGGGATTCTATGAATATCCAAAACCTGGAGTATATGTTAGACCCCAAATACCAAAAGAGATTGCAAACAAAGTAGACCCTGTTTTACTTTTAGCACCAGCAGTTAACGAAGGTGCATGGTTATTAGAAAACGATGTTGCAACAAAAGAAGATATAGACAAAGCCGTTATGTTAGGCTTAGGATGGCCCAAAGGATTATTTGAATTTGCTGATGACTTTGGCATAGACAAAATAAATGCTGCATTAAAGCAACTTAAAGATCTATTAGGAGATGATGATTTCGAGCCCGCAAAAATGTTAAAAGATATGGAATCAAACAATCAACTAGGAAGAAAAACAGGAAAGGGATTCTATGAATATAAAAAAGTAGAAGAAGTAAGCAAAAAGACAATATTAATAAAATACGAAAAACCAATAGCATGGATTGTTTTAAACAGACCAAATAGATTAAACGCGATATCTCCAGATATGATAAAAGAGCTTGGAGAAGCTTTAGATGAACTAGAGTTAAACGACGACATAAGAGTTTTAATAATAACAGGATCTGGAAGAGCTTTTAGTGCTGGAGCTGATGTAACAGCTTTTGCAGGAATAACACCTATGCAGGCTGCTATATTTTCAAAGAAGTTCCAAGAATTAACATTAAAGATGGAATTTTATGCCAAACCCATTATTATAGCAATTAATGGATATGCCCTTGGTGGAGGTCTTGAGATATCAATGAGCGGAGATATAAGAATTGCATCAGAAACTGCTTTGCTTGGACAACCAGAGATAAACTTAGGATTCATACCCGGAGCTGGTGGAACTCAAAGGCTTCCAAGGCTAGTTGGTAGAGGCCAATCAAAGTTATTAATTTTCACTGGGGATAACATATCAGCAAAAGATGCGTACGCATTAAAACTAGTTGATAAAGTAGTTCCTCCTGAAAGATTGGAACAAGAAGCAAGAGATTTAGCTTTAAAGATCGCGGAGAGGCCTCCATTAGCCTTAATGGCAGCAAAGCTTGCTATAGAACAAGGACTTGAAAGCAACATATGGGCCGGATTAAACCTAGAAGCAAATCTATTCGGTTTATTATTTAGCACTGAAGATGTTGTTGAAGGAGTCACTGCATTCTTAGAGAAGAAAAAACCATCGTTTAAAGGTAAATAAATTTTTAATCCTTTTTCTAATCTTATTAATATTGAAGCCGGGTCGTCTAGCGGCCAAGGATGCGGGGCCTTGGATGGCTTGCAGGTAGCCAAAGGAACCCCCGTGACCGGGGTTCGAATCCCCGCCCGGCTACCATTTTAAACATATATTATTTCCAAGTCCAGTTCCTTTAATATAGATTCAATTTTCTTTCTGGTTTCGGACTTTATCCCTTTCTTTTCAATTATTGCAACTTTTATCCTAGGGTTACTTTTCTCAACGCATTGATTTAACAAATCAAAATCCAAATAATCAGCATAATATTTAGAAATTATGTGGCCAAAACAATATTTATCATTTAACTCCATTTCAGTAAACTTTTTCGGATAATGAGTAGACCCTATCCCTATTGATGGCACGCAATCATAACTAACGTCTTTATTTATTACATCAGTCAATGTTTGAGCCAAAGAATTAACTGCTTTTATATCATTCCATTCCTTTTCGGTGCTGCCTATTTCTATAAATAAAATGGGCTTAGTTAATGACGTAGGGCCATGGTGAGTTGCTTCCAAAGTAAAATTATATTCCTTTAATTCAACAGTATTCTTATAGTAATTTTTAAATACATGCTTAGTTATAGCAGGGTCGACATAAGATAATTGCTTAGGCTTTCCTCCAAATAAGGCATCACTTATATTTCCTGTATGGTGCACGCTAAGCGTTTTTGCATTGCTTGTTGACTGATGCTTTGAAACAACTATAATAAAATCAGAGTTTTTATCTGGTACCTCATCCAAAAAATCAAAATATATTGTATCCTCATTAAACCCTGCCAACTTTACACCATTTATATTATAGCATGATACAGCAATTTCACAATAACTAATACTTCCCCCTCTCTCTACAAGCTTTTCGGCAACATTTTTTCCCACTGGATCGTTAATTGAATATGCGATAGCGTATCTTACCATATCTAACTCCCTATAGATATTATATTATTTATTTAATAAATTTGATTTAGAAAATTTAATAGAAAATTATAATTCTTTGAATTAACCTAAAAATGGGTGAAAAAATGATATCTTCAGCTGAACTGGAAGTAGTATATGAGGATCCAAGCTTATTACTTAGAGGGTTTGAAACAATAAAAAATTATATTGATGGATTAAAATGTATTGCAACAGCGTCATCTGCATGGGCGATTGCATCGTGTGACAGCTTATTCATTAAAGCAAGAATTGATATAGAAGAAAACTTAAACTTGCAAACAATAGCTAAGGCCTCCATAAGCATAAAATTAGAAGGAGATTCTAATGGTATAGTAAGAATTACTTCTGATCTAGTAAAAATAATAAAAGACTCGGGAGGAGGAATTATGCTTAAGTCTTAATTATATAGCAAAACCTTTAATTTCTCCTCATATAAGATTTAGTTGGTGAATGTTAAGTGCAAAAAATAGTTATTATTGGTGCTGGAGCAGGAGGCATGGCTGTAGCTTCTAGAGCAAAAAGGCTAAACAATAAGTTAAGCGTAACTGTTTTAGAGAAAACAAATTATGCGAGCTTTGCTTTGTGTGGCATTCCATACTACATTGGAAACGTAGTTAAAGAGCTTGATGACCTTCTCTTTTACCCACCAGAAGAATTTACAAAAAGAGGTATAGATCTAAGGTTTAACAAAGAAGTTACAGAGGTTGATGCTGAAAATAAGACCTTAAAATTCAAGGATTTAAAATCTGGAAAGGAAGAAACATTAGAATGGGATAAGTTGGTTATAGCAACAGGGGCAAGATCTAAGGCAGACAAAATTTGGCCAGAAATAAAAGATGCAAAAAATGTTTTTTACATAACGCATTTGGACTCAGGAGAAATTATAAGGAATTATGCTTTAAAATTAGGTAGAGGCAAGAAAGCTGTAATAATAGGATCAGGGTATGTTGGTTTAGAATTAATAGAAAATTTAGCTAATCTTGGGTTGAAAGTAACTGTCATAGAAGCACTTAACCAAATTCTTCCCAAAATGCTAGACCCTGATTTAGCAAGCATCGTTGAAGATTATTTAAAATCTAAAGAAGTCGAAATAATAAAGAACTCCCCAGTAGAATCTTTTGAAATAAATAATAATGAGGCGGTTAAAGTTAAGACCGCCAACGGTTCTTTTGATGGTGATATGTTTATTATAGGTGTTGGCATAGAGCCAAATAATGATATAGCAAAGCAGCTAAAGCTTAAATTAGGAAGTAGTGGTGGTATAATTGTTAATGAGAAGCTATTAACAAGTAACCCAGACGTATATGCAGTTGGAGATGTAACAGAACACCTAGACTTAATTACTGAAAAATTTGTTTGGAGACCATTTGCACAGATAGCTAACAAAATGGGCTATATAGCTGGAAGCAATATAGGAGGATTAGAGGCTGTATTTAGAGGGAGTGTTGGCACCTCCGCATTAAAGACTTTTGATATGGTAGCAGCTAAAACAGGGCTATCTAAATCAGAGGCAGAAAAACTTGGCTACAAAGTTATGGAAGCTTCATTAAACGCTGGGATTAGAGCCCATTATATCCCCGGGGGAGAAAATAAGATATATCTTAAAGTAGTTTCTGATGATAAGAGAGGAAGATTGCTAGGCGCACAAGCTATCGGTCCCGGAGATTCTGTTTTCTGGCGCATTAATTTAATTGCATCACTTTTAACAGTTAAGGGAACTATATGGGACCTGTTTAATAGTGATATAGGCTATCAACCTACCTTAAGCCCTGCATGGGATCCGTTAATAATAGCGTCGAGGCTCCTTATGAGAAATTTAGGCGAAAAGCCTTTATAGAAAGTGTCCAATAAAACGTATACACATACTTTGGTCCTGATCTAGGGCCTCCCTACACCATATCACACTGTTAGTTGGGGTAGAGGCGTACCTCATATTTCAGTGACGCATACCCTTTTAGCAGCTGTCTCAATTTTTAATAAGTATTCAGGTATTTTCAAGCTTTTACCATGCCTCTAAAAAGGACAAGGTTTGTCGTTCGCTTTGTCAAATTAGTATATAAGACTCTGCTATATTTTATAAATTGGAGGATTAAGAATGGCAGGGCTAGACAAAATAAAAGAATATCTATCATCATGGAAAAGAATATTACTATTATCAAGAAAGCCCGACGAAGAGGAGTTTAATTTATTGACGAGATTGAATTTATTAGGTTTCGTTATAGTAGGAGCTATTGGATATATAATACATTTAATATATGTATTATTGGTGGCTTAAGGTGATATCTATTGTCTTCTTCAGAAAAGAAAGAATCGAAAATTTATGCGATATCAGTAGTTGGAGGGTATGAGGAAAAAATAGCCCTGATTTTTGCAGAAAGAGCACAAACGCTAAAATTAGATGTGAGAAGTATAGTTTATTCTGAAGATTTAAAGGGAACGGTAATAGTTGAGATAGGAGATATTAAAGATCTATTCTATTTAATAAGAGGAATTAAAAATGTGAAAAGAAAAAGACCTATAGCAATAAATCTGCAAGATGTTGTTAAGCTTCTAAAACCTTTAACTGTTTTGCCTTCATTAAACAAGGGACAATTAGTAGAAATTATTGGAGGTCCCTTTAAAGGAATGAAGGGTCGTGTCGTAGAAATTTATTCAACAAGAGGAGAAGCTGATATAACTTTATTAGAAGGTGATTCAAAAATAGTTGTAACGATACCAACAGAACATTTAAAGGTTTCTGAACAAAAATAATTAATAAGAGCAAAATTATCTTGTTAACATAATAAGGCAAAATATATGCAAAACAGCTTTAAAGGTTTCTGAACAAAATTAAATTGAGGTTGGTAAAAAATGGCTATATCATATGAACAAGGTACGGCTGTTGGAATAAGAGCAAAAGATGGTATTGTTTTAGCAACTGATAAAAGAATGTCCTATGGCAGCTTCATAATGAGCAGGAACGCAAAGAAGGTTTATTTGTTTAATAACAAAGCTGGTATAGCTTTAACAGGGCTTTATGCTGATGTGAGTGGATTAATAAGAATAATGAATGCAGAGATAAGTTATTATGAGACAACAAACGAAGTTTCAATGAGCCTATACGCAATATCTAAGCTCTTTTCGAACATATTATACTCATATAAAATGCTACCTTTTCTAATAGAAGCATTAATCGGAGGAATCGATAAGGATGGAAAGCCTAAGCTTTATACATTAGACACTTTAGGTTCTATAACAGAAGATAAATACATGGCTGTAGGCAGTGGTGGAACTACAGCGCTTGGCGTATTAGAATCAACTTATAATGAAAGCTTATCTGTTGAAGAATCTGAAAAAATTGCTATAAACGCTTTAAAGACAACTATGGAAAGAGACTCCTCATCAGGAGATGGAATAGATTTACTTATAATAAAAACTGACGGAAAACCTGTAGAAAAATCATATAAATTAAAGGTAGTCGAAGAAACTCAATAATATTTTAAAGTGAATTTAATGTTTTATGATAATTGCGAACAAATTAAAGCCAGCTTTAATAAGGATATCGCTATTAAAATTCAAAACATTATAAGCAAAAAGGTTGATTTAAGGGATTATGTAAACACAAATGAAATAGAAGGTAAAATTGTAGTTGGTTTAGATGCTTCATATATTAATGACTTGGGCATAGGAGTTGCCGTTGCTATAAAATATCCTCAATATGAATTTATTGATTGCAATATAACCATAAGGAAGGTTTGTATCCCTTATATTCCAGGACTTTTAGCTTTTAGGGAAATGTATTTATTAGTTCCGTCATTATTAAAAACGCTAAAAAAGGTAAATCCGTATTTATTGTTTGTTGATGGTCACGGTTATGCTCATCCGAGATTTGCTGGTATAGCTACCCATATAGGGGTTGTATTTGATATACCTACTATAGGTATAGCTAAGAAAAGGCTTGTGGGGGAAGAGGTATTAGAAGGTGAAAACATTTATCTAAAGATAGGAGATAAACTTGTTTCAAAAATTTTATTACTTAAAAATAAGAAAATTTATATAAGTCCTGGAAATAAGATATCTTTAGAAACAAGCTTTAATATAACTAAAATGATGTCTGGAAGCTTTAAATTACCAATGCCTATATACATAGCCGATAGGGTATCAAAAATGGCAAAGAGTTATTTAAATTCTGATCTGGATTGTAAAAAATTTATAGATAAAATAAAATAAAAATTTATTTTATTAAAGATACCTTTTGTTTTTCTAGCAGTTTCCTTGCCCCATTAGTGTGCGATTCTATAACCGTATTAGTTCCATCATCTCTTATTATTAGGGTTTCATCTATTATTCTCCTCCCACATACTGGACATTTATAGTATCTTGTTATTTTCACTGATTTTCCGTTACTGTTTGATACTTTTTCCGTTTCAGATAGGTAATCCATAGGAACTTTACATCTAGGGCACAGTATTTCTAATTTACTTTCTCTTATCATTTTTTCCACCTTAGTAATATTAATAGATTTACTATTATCGAGTGTTAGCTCTTTTCTTTTTTCTCCGCTTTCTAATTTACGTCCAGCCCTTATAAAATATAAAGGATTTTTTAATATAGAGAAAAACTAATATACAACCTGCTCAGGTTTCTACATCATGAATTCCTACTTCTTTTGCTCCTAAACTTGTTATTCTTGCAAGGCCGGCATTCCATGCTTCTACAATATTTTTTGCGCCTGCATAGCCTAAAGATGCTTGAAGACCTAATGCCATTTCGCTTAATGCATTAATGGCGCTTCCACAATATTCTACAATTCCTTCAACTCCTTCTTCTATCGCCTTACTTGGCTTAGAATATCTATCCTCTGCATACCTTTTTTCCATAGCACCTCTGCTAGCCATACCACGGTATTGTTTATACAGTTTATCTCCAATTCTTATCTTAACTCCTGGCGATTCTTCAGTACAAGCTAAATATCTGCCAACCATTATGCTGCTAGCTCCAGCTATGATAGCCTTGGCTGCGTCTCCAGCATTTTTAATCCCTCCGTCAGCAATTATTGGAATTTTTCCAAACAAACCTAACTCTTCTAATGCCTTTCTTGCGTTAATTGTTGCTGTTAACGTTGGTACAGATGCCCCCGTTACTTCCCCTGTTAAACAAATACTTCCACTTGATATACCCATTCTAAGGCCCGATATATTTTCAACTTTAGATAAAGTGTCTTTAACGCCTTCTACAGTACCTAAGTTACCAGCAACTATTTCAGCACTAACATTTTTTGAAATTTTTGCTAAGCCGCTTAAAGCATTTTCATTATGCAAATGCGCTACATCAACCACCAATACATCGGCCCCTGCTTTGTCTAATATCTTAGCCCTTTCAAAGTCAAACGGAGATATGCCTGCTCCAACTCTAAGTCTATGATTTTCATCAATTGTTGGAGAAACACTTATCATTGACAATAGCTTAGCTAAATAATCGATTTTCTTTGATTCAAGAGTATAATTTGCGCCTATTCTTAATATCATACCTTCAATACCGTTATTGCTTACTATAGCAAAATAATCTTCACTTCTCAATAAAACGTTTTCTATTTTAGAATCTGGATCTATTTTCGGTATTTCTTCCCATATATCTGTTTTTTGTTCCTTCACCTTTCTTATTTGAATTGCCTGCTCTTCTCTTGACATATTCCTGTGTATTATTCCGATAGCACCTAGCCTTGCTAAAGTTGTTGCCATTCTCCAATCAGTTACTGTATCCATAGGGCTTGAGATGACCGGTATCGTTAAACTTATGTTTCTTGAAATTTTTCCGGTTATATCAACTTTTGAAGGCTCTAGAGACGATCTTCCAGGCACTATTACTACATCGTTAAACGTTATGAAATCGCTTATGTTCATTTTCATCGCCTTAGTAATTTTACTTCCTCAATTAATCAGTTTAAGAAAAGCGATAAAAACATTTAATATTAATTTGAGTAAATTAATAATTAGTTTAATTGGTTTTATAATTTATTAAATTATATAACCCCAAAACTTTTTAGAATAAATAAAGCATAAGGAGAGGGGTTTACATGGAATACATAGCCATCGTTGATTTAGGTTCGCAGTATACTCATTTAATACATAAGAGGTTAACTTATATTGGGGTTGAATCAATTTTAACATCAGAATTTGATGAAAGAGTTTACAACGCTAAAGCGGTTATAGTATCTGGGAGTCCGTTAAGTGCGTTAAGAGACGATATAAAAGAAATAGAAGAAAATATAAACAAAATAGTAAGCTTTGGGAAGCCTCTTTTAGGAATTTGCTTTGGACACCAATTAATTTCTTTGATGAGCGGAGGGAAAATGGTAAATAAAGCTGAATATGGAAGAACTAAAATATATTTAAAAGGAACAAATGAAATATTAAAGGGCCTCGATGATATTGAAGAGGTATGGATGAGCCATGGGGATTGTGTTATAGATCCTGGAGAGGCTGAAGTAAATGCAATCTCAGAAAGGGGTTGTATTTCAGCAATAAGATTACCCAATAAAATTGTTTATGGGGTTCAATTCCATCCAGAAGTAAGCCATACAAGAAAAGGTTCACAAATATTAATGAATTTTGCTAAAATATCTGGATTTTTAATAAATGAAATTTCTATGAAAGAGAGAGTCTCAAATTATTATGCTGAAGAATTAAACAGTATAAGAACTGTTTATAAAGGTGGAAAAGTGGTTTCTGCTGTAAGCGGGGGGATCGATTCTACAGTTGCAACATATATGGTTATGAAGGCTATTGGTTATAATAACGTTATACCTGTTTTAATAGACCATGGATTGTTTAGGGAAAACGAAGTTGATGAATCAATAAAAAATTTAAAGAAGGCCGGAATAAACCCAATTTATATAAACGCTTCAGAAGATTTTATAGCAAGGCTTGAAGGGATAGAGAGTTGCGAAGAAAGGAGGAAAATAATAGGAGAATTGTTTGCAGAGAAACTTAATAAAATAATAATGGATGAAAAGGCTTCTTATTTAATACAAGGTACGACATACCCAGATTTAATAGAAAGCGGGAAAACGAAGCATTCACAAAAAATTAAATCTCATCATAATGTAGGCGGTATTCCTAAGTGGTTTAATGTTCAACTGATAGAACCTCTTAAGGGATTATATAAGGATGAGATTAGAGAATTAGGAAACATATTAGGAATTCCTAAAGAAATACTTAGCAGGCATCCATTTCCGGGTCCAGGATTGGCAGTAAGGGTCATAGGTAAGTTTACAAGTGAAAAGCTCAATTTGCTAAGAAAGGCTGATAAAATAGTATCTGATGAGTTAAAATCTAAAGGTATATATAATGAACTATGGCAATCAGTTGTATCTATATCAGAGTCTTGGGTAGGAGTAAAAGGAGATGAGAGAGAAGAAGGATATATTATTAATATAAGGCTCATTACTAGCAATGACGGTATGACAGCAGACTATTATTTACCTCGTAATGATGTTGTTGACGAAATATCTCGCAGAATTACAAACGAAGTTAAGAAAATTACGGCAGTCTCTTTCATTACATCAACAAAACCGCCAGCTACCATTGAGCCCTGTTAATAGGGTCAATTATTTTTCCTTTCATGACATCAACAAGACCTTTATCAGTTATTCTTAATTCAGGTATAACAGGTAAAGATATAAGGCCTAATGTCATAAAGACGCTGTTAAGCGAACCTCCTGCCGCGCTTAAAGACTCCTCCAACTGTTTTAGTTCCTTATAAACTTCACCATAACTAGAGTTGTTTATTAATCCAGCTATAGGAAGCTTAACAATAGAAACAAGTTTTCCTTTATCGACATATGCAATACCACCATTTGATTCTATAACATATTTTGATGCTGTTATCATATCTTTTACATCATAACCTGCTATAATTAAATTATGCGTATCATGAGCTATTGTTTGGGCTATTGCCCCCCTTTCAATTCCCAAATTTTTAACAAAACCTTTTCCTATATTACCAGATGCGTGATGCCTATCTACAACTGCTATGTGCATTATGTTTCTTTCTATATCAGAGCTAACAAAGCCTTTCTTAACCGGTAGTTCTTCGACTACTTTCTCGGTTAAAGAACTTCCCGGTATAGCCTTTATTATGTTTGTATTAACTTCTCTTAAATCATCTTTTACCTTAATTAAAATATCTTCCTCGTTAAATCGATTTAAATTAATTGTATTGCTTGCATATTTGGGATAAATGAAGTTGTCACTTTTATTTTTAGCTATTATTTTACCATCTTTATAAACAACCTCTCCTTCTATTATAGTAGTGTTTATGTTAATTTTGTTTAAATTTTCCGAGAAAACTAGATCTGCATATCTGCCTGGAGCTATTATACCTATTTTATCATCAATATGAAGATGCTCTGCGGGATTTATTGTAACCATTTGGATTGATTTTATAGGGTCTATACCTAATTCTATTGCTCTGTTGATTAAATAATCTAAATGCCCGTTTTCTACCAAATCAACAACATTTATATCATCAGCAACAAGAATAAGCCTTCTGCTATCAATTTTATAGTTAGTTATGAGTTCGGAAAGTTCATTCAAGTTTTTCCAAGCGCTGCCCTCTCTCATAAATACATACATGCCCTTTCTTACCTTTTCTAAAGCTTCTTCTACTATTGAGGATTCATGATCACTGCTAGCACCTGCTATTAGATAACTGTCTAGTTTTTCTTTATTAAGGAGTGGTGCATGACCTTCAATAACTTTATTGCTACTTTTTGCTATTTCTATCCTTTCTAGCATTTCTTTCTCTCCTTGTAAAACGCTTTCAAAATCCATCACTTCTCCCAGTCCAATAATTTTTTCTGATTTCATCATTTCGCGTATATCATCATTATTAATTATTTTTCCTCCACTATCTAAGCCTTTATTAATGTCAACAGCTGGGACACAACTTGGAACCTCAAAATAAATTCTTGGAAGAGCATATTTGCTTTCTTCAATAAACAATTTAACTCCTTCATATCCTAAAACGTTACCTATTTCATGGGGATCGGCAATCACTGTTGTTACGCCATGAATGACTTCAAGCTTTCCAAATTCTCTAACATTTAATAGGCTTGATTCTATGTGTATATGACTTTCTATAAAACCCGGCATTACATAATTATTTCTTGCATCTATAATTTTTGTTCTATATCCAATATAATTGTTTATATCTTCCTCCTTATTTAAAACCCTTGTTATAATTCCTTTATATATTGCTATTGATGCATTTTCAATTATTTCCCCAGTAGTTACGCTAACTAAGTTTGCATTAGTAATAATTGAATCAGCCTTAATAATACCTTGAGCAGACATCATTAGTTCTTTTATATTAGGCAATATTTATCATCCTCTAGTTATTATTTACTATTAAAGAAACTTTCAGGGTAAATATACTTTTCTATAAAAAAGATACATTAGAAAGCTTAATTAGATAGGAGCTTAAACCTCATGGAAGTACTTCATCAAATTCTTAATTTTTGTGCTCTAAAGCAAAAGAAAATACTTATTTTTTAAGGAGCAAAAGAAACAATCAATAGCCAGAAGCCTTTTTAACAAAATTTAATTTCACTTTATTTATTATAAGCATGAAACTAAAGAGGTTAATCAAAATAGCCTTAAAGGATTTTCATAATTTAATGCAAGGTATAAAGTAATCAAAACGCCCCCTAATATAGAATTTAAATCTTCCCTATTCCTTTTCAATACTTTATCTTTAGACGATAGCTTATTTAGCAAATTAGGATCATTAATATCCAAATCTGAGAAGTCATTTATTTTGTACAAATCTTTTCCTATATATATGTATGATTTTATAGATGCATGTATAGCGTTTTTAGAATTAGTTATTAATTTAGATAACTTTAGCAGATTGCTATAATCTTTTATATTTATCATAAATCCTGCATCTATTTTAGATAAAACCTCAAATATATCTCCTAATGTCCTACCTTCATATTCTATATAATTTTTATTAATATTAGCCTTTTCTAACAAACTTATGTAATTTGATAAGCCCAAATCTTCTAAAGACTCTATAAATTCAACCGTATCGTTAGGCTTCCCCTTATATAACAATTTAGATAAAAAAGAGCCTATGTTATTAATTACGTTCTGCTTTAACGCTTCAGAATATCCATCTATTGAAGATAAAACAATAGCTGCTGCTGCAATACCTGGTATGGGTCTCTCGTTAATGATTTCAAAAGATTTTTTATAGGCTGTTGATATTAAATGCCCTAAACCTAATGAACCCAGATCGATATTCCCTAATGCAAGTTCCCTACCTCTTTTATGCGATTCATCAATAATGTCAAAAACTTCTATTGCCTCTATAATTCTCTCTTCAAACTCTATTTCAGGCATAAATCTATGAATTGAACCAGGCTTTATAGGCGAAGTTAAAGTTAACATTAAAGCCCTTTTTATATCTCTTATCATTAAGATTTCCCTGCTTTTTGTAGCTATTATGCTTTATAAATTTAAAGTAAACTACCTGACCTTAAGAATAAAGTTACATTATAAATGGTATAGAAAACTTTATTCTACCTTCAATTAGTTTACATACCTTTGACCCATACCTCTCATTAAGGTATGAGTTATGTTTAAAAGAGGAGCTATTTTCAGTTTGCAAAAGCGAGAAACTTATTAATTCTTAAATTCAACATATTATATTGGTGAATTAGATGAGCAACATAGAAACAAACCAAACCATAAATATCAGTGATTTAATAAATAATATAAATAATCTAGTAGATAAGATAACTAAATTAGTATTAAATTTAACTGATTCTCTCTTGATGCCTAGTATAAACACTATTAAAACCATAGTTAATTCTATATCATCTATAGATTTATTATCTCAAGATGCAGCAATGCAGGAAAAAATGAAAAATTTTGCCGAAATGCAAAAAAATGTTTTAAATTCACTTATAGATTTCTTAAATTATCTATCAAATATTGCAAGCAATATATTAAATAGCTTGATGAACTCTTTTAAGGTAGACGATTTAATAAGTTATTTTAATAAAATTTTAAATTACGTTAAAGAGTTAGGATTAAAAATCCTTAATATATTAAAACAAATATTTAATTTAAACTTACTAGATGCAATTTCAAAGTTTTTAGAAAGTTTTATAAATAACTTATCAGCAAATTTAGAAAAAATATCAAAAAGTAATGGAAGCATCTCAGATATTTTAAAATTATTGGTTGATCAAGACTTTCTAGCATTTATGAACATAATTTCTCCAATAGTAAAGGCTTTTGGTAAAGCTGTAAGATCTTATACTTTTGAGCCTGAAAAAACACAACAAGATGTAAATTCAAGCTCTCAGCAATAAATATGTGAATTAAAAGAAATTAGTGTTGTAAAATTATAAATATATTTCTGACTATTCTCTGCCCTAAAGGATTCCCTTGGGCGGTTCATATGTTTAGGATTGTATTTCTTACGACACATTGCCAGCCATTGATAAAGTTATAGTTGAAGATGTATTTTACGTGTTTATTTGAATTGTACTAAATCTTATGTTCTCCTATATTTTAAATTATAATACTTAAGAGCTCTACTAGAAGAGAAGAGGCTTGACATTCTTGTCAATACTTATCCTCTTAAAAGGATAAAATATTTTAAAATTTAATTTTTAATATAAAATTTTTAAAACATTTTAAAACATGTAATAAAAATGTTAACTATAAACAAAAAGTTAATGCCTAGCCAAACCAATTAAAATACCTATTATAAATCCCAAGAGTATTGGACCAATAGTAAATAATCCTAGGGTTAACATAAGGTTTCTAAATACAGGCTCTATACTAACTGCCTCTGTTTGTAGGGTAGATAGAGTATTGCTTAAGCTACCCCCAAAGCTCCAAACATTTAATATAACGCCTATTATAACTATAATGATAAAAGCTATTATATATTTCAAAATTTTAACTGAAACGTATCCTAGCCCTAAACCCAATAAAAATTCAATTAGTATAGTAATCAGCTCATAAGGATTATGCAAGGCATTTACAAACATTTGAGATAATGAAGCATTAGTTATTGTTATTGTTGAAAAAATATCCATTATCATTAGACTCACCACTAAATTCTAACCTCCTAACCTTAAAGGTTTTTCTAAGTTCTTAAATATTATTTTATTTTGACTGACCTCCTCTCCCGCCCTGAAGGGCAAGGCTTTCAGATGTAAAACCTATAAATTCTTTAAACAGAGAAATATAGGATAACATAAAATTAATATATCTTCCAAATATCTTGGGTCCTAAGAATAATTGATTAAATCTGATTAACTTAAAAAGCTCAGAGGAAAGTCGCTCATCACTTCTCAGGGTCGCTCCATCCTCCTCATTGCAATTATAATAATCTTTATACAGGTAAATAGCTTTATCTGGCAAAAGATTGACAAGCTTAGCCTTTATAGCCGAAAGAAGGTTACAACCGAAAGTCTCGCCCTTTAATGCAAGGAGGAGGTCAGATTTCTAATTTTTAATCTATTAAAATATTTTAGCTAAATATTTTTAAACAAATTCTAAAAGCCTTTAATAATTTATTATATATAAAAATAATTGGGGTTAGGCGTGAAAAGAAACTTGGTAATTGCTGGGACTAATGATGTTTCAAACGAAATAGCAAAATCCATAGCGAATTCCTTATCAGCTGATATATGTAATCCCATATATAAAACATTTCCAGATGGAGAAAGCTATGTAAGAATACCTTGCAACATAAAAGGGAATAGAGCTATAGTGGTTCAATCTCTTATATATCCTCAAGATAAATCTATAATAGAAACCATCTTATTGGGCGACGCCATTAAAGAACTAGGAGCTGAAGATCAAGTACTCGTTTCTCCCTATTTAGCTTATTCTAGACAAGATAGGGTATTTTTAGAAGGAGAACCAATTAGTATAAGATCTGTTTTAAATATGTTTAAAGAATATTATAACATGTTATTTACAATAGAAATACATAAAGAGGAAAGTTTAAAATATTTCGGTAAATTATCAATAAACATAAGACCATACACTTATATGGCAGAAAAGATTGGATTCAAAAATAAGAATGTAGCTGTTTTGTCTCCAGATGCAGGGGCTATAGATAGAGCAAAATCCCTTTCTTCTTATTTAAATTGCGATTACGATTATTTTATAAAGAGTAGAGATAGGGTTACAGGAGAAATAACAATGCAACCAAAAGAGTTGGACGTTAGAGGAAGAGACATCATAATAATTGATGATATTATAAGCACAGGAGGTACAATATTGAAGGCTTCTCAAATCTTGAAGAGCCAAGGAGCTGGAAAAATATATGTGATGGTATCTCATGCTATATTGTTAAATAATGCAGAAGAAAAGCTTATTTCCTCAGGCATTGAAAAGATATATGCAGCTAATACTTTACCTAAGAAGGATAAGGTTTATTATATAGACGTTGGACCTTTGATTGCAAACAATTTAGCCGCTTATCTCAATTAAAGCCTCGGAATCTTGTAAAAGCTTCCAATCTTTTCCTATACCTACTATAACTAGCATTGATTTTGGTTCTGCTCCAGCCTTTCTAATTAATTCGATTAGGGCATTTAATGTGTGCCCTCTAACACTAAAGTCATCAACTATAAGTATTTTCTTGCCTTTAGGAAGTTCCCTCTTGGGCACGTAAAAAACTGTATAAGATGCAGGCCCGCTGAAATGAATTCCGTCTATAATAGGCTCTGTAATTAAGGGTCTCTGTTTTCTAGCAATTATCATTGGCACGCCAGAGGCTATGCTAATTGATGTAGCTAAACTAATACCTCCAGTTTCAGGTGTTAATATTTTGTCAAATTCCCCATTAAACCTCTTCTTAGCATATTCAGATATTAGTAAAAGAGCATCAGGGTTCCAAGTTACACCGCTTATATCATAAAATCCGTTATATATCTTAATGGCAGTAGCAACGATATTTGATATTACTTGTTTCGATAATAAGGCATTTAATATTTCCTTCGCATTTCCTTCGGAAGGTAATGTATATTCTGTAGAATATCTTGAAATCATAGATAATGGCAAACCTGTTAATTCTGATACCTTTGATAGGGACAAAAATTTCCTGGCAGATCTTAAAATTTTTACTGCTCTTAACCTTTCATCATAGTTTTGCTGCGGCAATTATAAGCCCCTCTATATAATTAATGTTTAAACCTTATAACATTGAATAAACAATCTTTGCAAGTTCCAATGCTCCGTCATTATAGCTATTAGGGACAAGGTACTTAACTTTTTCAACAGCGTTTATTAATGATTCTTCGTTGACTTTATCGGGAGGCAAATAATATGCATTTAACTTTTTTGCCATAATTTCTGATTCCTTTAATCTGGTTTCATTTTGCATCCATTTCCATTCTATATTTGGAGAAAGTATTGTAGGTTTTTTATATTTTAATGAGCTCTCAATAGCTGTCCTTCCAAAGTGTGTTATAACAATTTTTGCTTTCGCTATATATTTTTCTAGTTCTGGATCAAATTGGAAAACTTTCCATTCAGGATGAGCTTTCATATAAGGCTTTGGGTCAACCTTGCCTGTTTGCAATACAATATTTTCTAAATTGGTTTTAGATAAAGAATCAAAAAGCTTCTTATATCCATAACTCCCAGCGCTAACCAAAATATATCCTTCATCCTTAATTTCGTATTTTAACTTACCTAAAAAAGGGCCAACAACCTTGCCTTTTTTATTAAATTTTAATTGCTCTTCCCATTGAAATGCTATCAACTTTGATATTTTTCCTAAAGTCTTAATCGTTCTGCTTGGCTCCAGAAACCTCTCTGTTGACTCAAAAACTACTATATCTGAACCTTTTAACCATAAAGCAATACCCGATGATATGCTATGATTACTCCCACTTGCTACAACTATTTTATATCCTTTATTAACTCTAATTAAGGACTTTATAATTGCTATAGGCGCTCTCAAAATGCCTAAATACAAAGGTTCGCTTGGGTCTAAAAATTTAGGAGTTTCTGAAATAACTTTTCCATAGTTTTTTACCGAATTCCTTGTCCATTCGTCTTTTTCAGGTATTATGAAATCTACATCGATACCCAAATCGATCATGTGTTCAGCCAATGCTATGCTATGCCCAGTATGTCCCCCTCCGCTTGCTATTACCAATACTTTCTTCATATCCATCTCCTTTAACCACTTTTTATAAGCTTTGAAATAAAAAATCCAGGATAGCCTCTATCCGGCGTAAACCTTATCCCATAATCATTTTTTAATGCATCACTCTTCACTTTTATTTCTTCAACATCAAATCCCATACTCATTGCATACCTTATATTTGCCTCATTTTCACTATAAGTTAGTGTACATGTAGAATAAATTAAAGTTCCTCCATGTTTTAATAATCTGAAAGCTTCATTTATAAACTGCTTTTGATATTTAGTTAAAACTATCATATCCCTTAAAGTTTTTTGATCATATAGTTTTGGTATAACGCCTAAATTTGTACAGGGGGGATCGACTAAAACAAGGTCTGCCTTCTCATTTATGTTAAGCTCTTGGCTAGCATATCTAGAATCCCCTCCTATAATTTCTACCCAATCATAGCCAAGCCTATTAATTTTTTCTTTTAGATCTTTTACCTTACTCGGCCTGTCTATTGCTATTATCCTAGAATTCCTACCAAATTTTTGTGCTATTACCCCCAGCTTACCTCCCGGAGCTGCATTCATATCTATAATAAGGGGTTTATAGAATTCGTTTGGATCAATTATTTCTCCAATTAAAATACTTGGTATGCTTTGCGAATATATATAACCCTCATTAAATCCCGGTAGTTCCCTTATTTTAGGTGATCTGTAAACTGATTCTTCAACAATTACAGCTAGCCCATTTTTAAGTTTGTATATATCATCATAATCTATTGCTGACGTACCTGATGCAAGAGGTATATTGTTTTTGCTAAAAATTGTCACTTTATCTCCTTTTTTTATTTTATCTGTTTTAAGTATACCGGGTATATATAAGTTACTACCCAAATATACAGATTCCGACGCGTATTTGTTTACATAAACTTTTTTATCATGTATAGGTATTTCGTAGGGTCCGTTTATGGGAGCCCATATAGCGTAGTCAATGATTTCATCTTCATAAAAATTTATGTTATTTTCTTTCAGTATCTTTAAGTAATCCTTTTTATTAATTTTTAATGTATTTATCCTTAAATAAAACCTTTTAGGCGGTTTTGTTAAAAGGTTAACTATTTTGCATGAATTGCCAAATATCGAATCCAGTTCTTCCAGTAAGCCTATATTATAATTTAAAGTTTCACTGCAGTTTTTCATTTTTAATCCTCTACTCTATTATATAAAAACGAAATAAATATTATTAAATCCCATTAAAAGTTCACTTATAATTATAAGAATGCTTTATATACCTATTTCATATATATACCTATTTCATATATATACATAGTAAAGAAACCAAGTTCCATCATTTAATACTACGCTTACTAAATTATTTATGCCTAAGTTAATTGAAGCGACCTTGTTACCTTTAGGTGATTCAACTTGTATTTTCTTCCTCTCTCCTCTCAAAATTGCTCTTCTTTCCCGTTTTAGTTTTCTCAACACCTACTTCAAATAAGAAATGTTATGGTAGCGAACTTAGCAGGTTTACCTTCAGTAGCTACAGTGTTTACCCTATATTTAGGGGTTATTTATTTTGCCGAAGAGCCTTCTCCATATGGCTTAGGTCTATCTGTAGTAAATGCTGCTTTATCATTGCTGCCTGCAACATTAGCAATGATAATAATTGCCCCAATAGTTGGTTTAGCAGTAAGTTCTTTAGGGCCAACATCAGTTCTTATATACGGCTCAATAGTTTCTTTAGCTAGCTTCTCTTCATTCTTATATGATAGGGGAGGGGTTATTCCTTTAATAATAGATTCTTTTATTACAGGTATAGGTATTATATCAATAATGACACCGATAGTTAACATGATAGCAATTTCTATGCCGCAAGATAGCCTTACTGTAGGCCTTGGGTTTAATACTATGGTAAGGTTTTTAGGCTCATCAATAGCCCCTGTTATGACTGCTAACCTCATGACTACATATGTTTCATATGCATTATATTACATTCCAAAATTAGGTATTTCTTTCTTTACAAATGAAAGCCTCGCCCTTTAGGGCGGGGATGAGAAAAGCTTATAAGGCTATTTCCTTATTAGTTATCTTGTGGTAAGTAGTGGTAAAACTTAAATGCCCTAGGTGTGGGTATGTATGGGACTACAAGGGCAAAAAGCAATATTATGCAACATGCCCAAATTGCATGAGAAAAGTCAATATAGCCAAATACAAGGTTGAGTAAGCATGTCTATGGGCAATGAGGGTTTACTAACCTTAACAGTTAATGTAAAGGTTAGCCCTGAGCCC
>NZ_JAWDMQ010000005.1:0-50778 GCF_046536515.1 Caldisphaera sp.
GGAAGCCCTCAACTATTCTATAAAAGTTATAATAGAGAATAAAGCAATAAGCCTTGGAAAAGCCCATAGACTTTTATACAAAGTTCTTAAGGAGAGCTTTAGCTTGCCCTCTAAAATTGCTATTGACTGTTATAGAGAGGCTATTGCTATAGCTAAGTCTTGGCTTAGGAATCTCGACAAGGGCAAGATACCCATAGTTAGGAGTCTAAGGATTTGGTTAACATATGAGCATAGCTACAGAATTAAAGGTGATTATGTTGAGCTATTGGGAGGCTATAGGCTTAAAATTATTGGCTTGGATAGGAGATATAATAGCTACCAAAACAAAGAGGCTAGATTGTTACTTAAAGATGGTAAGTTTATTCTTAAGATATCTAAGCGTGTGCCTGAGCCAGCTAAGTATAGCCCTAGTGGAGTCTTAGCTGTTGATGTTAACGAAAGACAAATAGTTGTAGGTAATAGAAAAAGCGAATATAGGCTTGATACAAATATTGAGAGAGCCTTGCATTATAAACAATTAGCTGAAAACCTTCATAATAGATACTCTTCTTCTAAATACATTGCTTGGCTTAGGAGAGGAGGCATTAAGAGGAGAATAAAAAGCTTTCACAGGAAGGCTAGGAACATTATAGAGGATTGTGCAAAAAAGACTTCGCATGAAATAGTAGCTTTAGCTAAGCAATACCAATATGAAGTAGCTAGAGAAGACCTAACAGGCTTGGTAGAGAACTTAAGGAAGCTTCCAAAAGAACACAAAGTCTCTTTGCTCATTCTAAGCTATAGAAGACTAGAGCATTGGATAGATTGGCAATGTGAAAAGCAGGGGGTACCATCAATTATTATTAACCCTAAAGGTACATCATCAATATGCCCAATATGTGGTTCAAAGCTTGTAGAGGTTGGTTATAGGAGATTTAAATGTACTAAGTGTGGCTTTGAAGCTGATAGGGATACTATAGCAGTAATAAACATTGAAAAGAAAGCATACAAAAAGATGGGGGGATCTCTGACCACCCCGACTGCCCCTCAGATGACAGATGTAATCCCGAACAGATGAGGGGAACCCTCGCCCTTCAGGGCGGAGAGGAGGTCAGAGCCAAGGTATATTTATGTTTCTTTTGTAATAACTATAAAAACATTTAGGTGCTACCCATCTCCTTCCGTGAGTTAGGGGACTTTCGCCCTACGTTTATCCCTTCACTTTCATTTCAATCATTTTTATTCATGATAAAGTGTAGAGACTTAGCCCTCAGCCACCTACAAACGGTAGATTAATCATAATACTCCTTTAAGCACAAAGACGCAGGGCTCACATTTTTGTATTACTCTCTTTTGGGCACAGCCCACATCAACATGAGAGATCATCGTTTATAGTTACAGATAAAAAGATTTCTATTAATGTGAAAAAGGATTCAGCTCCGATAAGTTAAATAATTTAAAATTAACATATCCTTAACTATTTCTTTAATTCTCTTATACCTCTGTACTTAATTTTTATTATTCTAATTCCAAGTTTTATAGCCAATTTTTGAATAGAATAGTCATCGGTAGCTAAATAAACTTCTTTGCATTTTTCTTTAAGTTGTAAAGAAAGTGCTAAAACATCTAAATCAGTTTTGCTTAGTTTATTAGATAGCTTCCATTTTTTTGCCTCTTCTATTATTTTTGATAAGAATTCTTTGTCAGGATTTATTATGGTTAATTTATCTGCATTTACAACTATATTTAAAATGTTTTTAGAGGGCTCATCTTTTACTTCTTGAATAACCGATGGAACAGTTATGCTTTTATCTAAGTTGCTCAAAACAAACCCTGAGAATATTGCTCCTGTATCTAATATTATGCATCTTTCACCAATATGATAGTAATCTTGAGAATAATCTTTCATAATAATTTTCCCACCACCTAAACCTTGCTATCCTAGCTGGTTTATCGCATAAAGTTATTCTAAGGTATGACTTAGACTTACTAGGTATTTTTTCTTGTCCATCAATGTTTATAAAATAGCTTCCACTGTCATCTTTTATATTAATATCAATATATCCGCTATATGGAAATACTACAGGCCTTATATGAAGTTGAACCGGATTTAGGGGGGTTAAGATAATTGAATTTAATCTGGGATCAATTATAGGCCCTCCTGCGCTTAGGCTATAAGCAGTTGACCCAACAGATGTTGATACAACTATACCATCTCCATCTACACCGTAAATTCTATCACCATTATAATATGCATCAAGTTTTACCAATAACCCATCGGAGGTGAAAATTACTATATCGTTCATTGCGCAATTTTTCTTTTCTCCATTAAATATTGGTAATAATCTTGGATATTCAACTAAAGTAAATTTATTATTTATAAATTCATATACTTTATTTTCTACTTCATATTCTTCAACGTCTAACATAAAGCCCCTTTTACCAGCTCTAACAGCCATTATTATAGATTTTCCTGATTTTTCTCGCATCACGGTTCTTAATAAGGTGCCGTCTCCTCCAATTACGATAATTTTTTCAGGTGGGTCTATTTCAATGTTAAAGTTATCTGCTATATCTATATCGTTATAATTTTCTTTGCTTTCTTTTTCTAAAACTGGTACTATGTTATATTTTGTAAGAACTTTTATAACTTTAAGGGCGATTTCTTTTGCTGCTGTACTATTTGGTTTTATTACGATTCCATATTTTTCGGTTGACAAACCGTCCACCATTCAATTATAATAAGCTATAAGAAGTCTATAAAACCTATTCTTAACAAATAATTATAATAAAAATTTCCTTTTTTATTCTTTAAATATTTGTAGGCCAGGATAATAACCCGCCTTCTGTTTAGTGGCATTTGACTATGCGGATTTAGAGGGCTCGCGTGGCTCCTCATTACCCTCTACCTTGCTCCGCTGGGGTCGGCTGTTTCATCGCATCCTCCGTTATCTTCAGCAGATTACTATCTTCTTGTTGCCAAGAAGATCTTTCTGCATCATTATCATCTAACGGAGGCCGTGTCATTTCTGTGCCGTTGCCTGAGGTATCACCTCAGCCAGAGGCCCAGCTGCCACCGAGAGGGCGGTGTTTCCTCAGGCCTATTGGCCCGTCAGCCACTATCCTGGCCTACAAAAATTATATAGACTGTGCAGAATTAATAAATTGAAGGTAAATAGGTAATTATAATGACATCAAAAGTAAGTAGTAAATGCATTAAAATAAATAAAGAACTAGGAAACAATGTAATTGATATGCTCAAACAAATGAATTTATTAAATCAAGATCTGAAGCCAAGAAAAGAAGGTAATTATTTATTGATACCTATAATAAATGAAAAATCCTTAGATATAGTAGAAAAAAAATTTGGCTTTGAAATATGTGATGATTTTTTTGAAGAATATAAATTTAAATCAAGGAAATTAAATGCCGTTATAGAAGGCATATCAAGTTATCTAGTTATAGGAAACATAGCTATAATAAATTATAAAGGTGACTTAGATATATTAAAAAAGGCTGCAAGTGAGATCGTTAGGATTAATCCTAAAATAGAAAGTGTATATGCAAAAATAGATACCGAAGGAGAATTAAGAGTTCCGAAATTGATATTACTTTATGGGAAGGACAATACATTAACTATACATAAAGAAAACGGTTTGGTTTTTAATGTGGATATAGGAAAGGTTTATTTTAATCCAAGGCTTGGAGGAGAGCATAATAGAATAGCCAATATGGTAAAAGATGGAGAATTTGTATTAGATATGTTTACAGGCGTAGGAGGCTTTACACTAAACATTGCTAAGAAAAGTAGATCAAGAATCCTAGGTGTTGATTTAAATCCTTACGCAATAAGTCTTGCACAAATGAATGCAAAAATTAATAAAAATATACTAAAAGGAGATACATTTTTTATAAGAAGTGACTCTATGAAGTTAGACAACATCATCAAAATTAAATTTGACAGGATAATAATGAACCATCCCACTGATTCTCTTTCTTTTCTAAAGACTGCCTGCAACTTGATAAATGGAAAAGGTAATATACATCTATATACTTTATTGGATAATAGAAAGCAAAATTTAGAGAAAATTTTAGATAAATTGAAAATGTATTGTAAATTTAATTTTGAAATATACGAATTAAAAAGGGTATTAGATTATAGTCCAAAGCAATCTATTTTCGAAGTTAACATAAAAATATAATTAGTATGCTATTACAAATGCTATAAGACCTGTTATAAATACACCGTCGAAAATTCCTGCTCCACCAATACTTACTAGAGGAGCAAATATTTTTTCAGGCTCTTTTGCTAAATGTAATATATCTGCTCCCAACAAACTGCCCATAGATCCGCTAATATATGCTGCTGATGCTGCCGCAGGGCTTATACCAGCTATTAATATTGCTGGAATTGATGAAATAATGGGAGGTATAAATGCTGGTACTGCTATTCCAACTCCTTTTATAGGTTTTGCTAAAAAGTATGTTGTTAAAGTATTAATAAGTAGAGAAACTATAAGCGCTGTGTAAAATATTTTTGAATAAGGGGAATACATCATTAATATAAAAAGGGTTATTGATACAAATAAAGGCACTAGAGCACCTCCTATATTAACAGCAATAGACATTGTTTCTTCTCTAAAGGTCATCTTAGGAACTGGTATTGGAATTCCGAAAAAATCTACATATTGTAGTTCTAAAACATTTTCTATTATTCCAGTTTTAATTCTTTTTACTATAAGGTTAACAAAACTTAAAGCTGGACTTAATACTATCAGTATTGCCGATAATATGCCTAAAGGTAGAGCATAGCTTAAAGTTGATGATTGGGCAACGTATACTGGAAACCTAAATGCTATTAATGCGATAATAATTCCTGCCATTAAATAAAATCCCATAAATATTGGGTGTGTTGGTGGGGTTATTATGAGTCTTTTCTCCTCTTCTTCTATTGAAATCTTTTTTCACCTCTGATCATTTGATAAAATTAAACTCAAAAATATTTAAATATGCTTTTATTATTTCTTTAACCTTTTAAAAGTTAAATAAGAAAATCCTCCTGATAATAATCCAGAAAGTACATAGGTTAATCTCCATAATATAACAACATTTAAAGGTAATAGTAATGAGAGTCCATATTCAGTTCCTCCTTCTCCAGCAGGAGTAGGAAAGGTGGCCATAGAGTAGTTAAACATTAAAGCAATAAAAATATTTAGAAAAGATATATCTAAATTTTCTAATAAAACTTTTATTGAGAATATCTGAATTATATATGCTATTAATGTAATGGCAATAGAATTAATTATTAACTTTTTATTTCCAATTATTTTAAGTAAGTTTTGAAATTTGTCTATCTCATATATAACTTTTTGTTTTAAACTATCTTTACCTATTTTGCTAATAAGTTTCATAAAGAAATTTTTTATATTAACATTAAAGACTAAAATCCAAAATATTATTGTAGAAAGCGAGAAAATAGTTATACCTATTGATTTAGGTAAGTAGTATAATGACAGTATAAATGATATAATTGATGGTATGATACCATCAAAAAAAGACTGAAGGGAGGAAATACCGAATGCTTCTCCCATAGGACTTTGAGTATATTTATTTATTAATCCAGCAACTGTTGGAACCCCTCCAAAATTTCCTGGAGTAATTGTGCCAGCAAAGAATCCATTGAATTGAATTTCTACAGCCTCTATAAAATTTAATTTGCATCTTTTTGATGAATTGCAGATATAATAGAGCCTAAATGATTTTACAATTTCTGATAATATTATCAATAAAAACGAATATAGTAATAAAACATTACCTTTATATATTATGTAAAGGACTTTGATCGGATTTTCTGTAATTATTGAGAATACTGCCATCATTATAATTAATAATACTGCGATCATTAATATATTTTTTCTGCTCAATCTTAATTCCCAGCAATGTGGTGCAATTAAAAGAGAATTAAATTGTATATGTTAGCTTTTAAATAAAAAATTAAATTAGTTTAAGCTTCATTTTTTATTGGTATTTGAGCTTTGCTTTCATTTTGTAATTTATTCTCTTCCCAACTCTTTTCTACCATCTCAGCGGCAATTGTGGCCCTCTTTTTTATATAATCTGTTATGTAATTAAGCAAAAATCTTACAGGGCCATACTTAAATCCTTTTATATAGAACCTGCTTACAATATCTTTTGCCCAATAGGCACTATGATCTAATGTGACTTTAAGAAGATCTATATGTTCTTTTTTCAAGAAGTTCTTTCTAAACCAATCCTTCTCTTTTAATACACCCATTGGCACAAAGAACATAGGGACTATTAAGCTTCTATAAGGTCTTAATCTTTCTATGAGTTCTGTTGTTGCCATTACATCGTCAGGCTCTTCTTCAGGAAGGCCTACAATTAATGTTACTGCAGGTATTATATTGTGATCCATTAAAATTGAAAATGCAGATTCTACTACATCAGGCCATTTATCTGCACTATAAGGAGCAGATTTTGCTGGCATTATCTTTTTAGCTAACTTAACGCTACCCGTTTCTAAACCTATTTCTACTCCTAAAAAGTCCTGATTTCCGCTATACATAATATCAGTGAGCTTCGATATTAGTTTATAGTTTTCTTCAGCATATTTAACAGCTGCTAGGCTTACATGAGACCACGCTATAGGTAAATCAGATATTTCTCTTACCATAGTATGCAATTTCAAAAGCTTTTCTGGCCTTGGTCTAATTCCATCGGCAAAATAGAGTAAATTGTCTTCACTGTGAAGCAGTATTTGATCTACACCTTCGCTTAGATTTAATTTTACTTCTTCAATAACCCTTTCAGGCGGTATTGATCTCCACGCCCTTAGAGTTACACTGCAGAATTTACATCCCCTTGGGCATCCCCTCATTATTTCAACAAGACCATTTACACTTGCGTGTTTTATTTTTGGTATTTCGTCCAATGATGGTACATCAGAAGGCCCTATAAAAACATAATCTGGCAAGTCTTCATTATTAAGGGCTTTTTTAACTAGCTCTACAGATACTTTTTCTGCTTCTCCATCTACTACAGTATCAACTCCCCATTTTTTCCACTCTTCAAGAGACCATAACCACTGCCATGCTGCAGGGCCACCGACGATTATCTTTACTCCTTTTTCTTTAGCTTTTCTCATAGCGGGGCTTTCCATGAATTTTCTAAATGAAACCCTATTAATAGGTTCTTTACCTGTTATACTCCACCATTCGCTACTTGGTGGGCCGTAGGCAAAATAATCATGATGACCTATCATTATTACCTTAACTGTATCTAAATGTTTATTAATATGATCTGGATCTACTACTGAGGCATTTATACCTGAATCAATTAAAGCGGCCTCTATTTTTCTAATGCCATAAGGCGCTACAGCAGGCCTACCTAATTTATCTACTTTTGGTTTTGGAGCTGCAATCCATTTCCATATAGATTCAGGCAAGCCAATTGAAGGTCCTGTTGTCATAAACCCCAAAAATTCATGCTTATGATGATCACTCATCATTGTCCTATCTGTAGTTAATATTACATCAAATACCAATTCTATCACCTTAAATTACTATCACTCATCTCTCTTACAATTATTATTGTTTGAGATAAAAATTCGCCTAAAAAATCTCTAAGCTTTTCCATATAAGAATAATCAGGGGAATTATAAACATGAATTATAACTCTTTTTGCCCTAGCCTTAAATGCGTTAACAAGTTCTTTTTTTACATAACTTGGATCTGTTGTAGAATCCCAGTTAATATGATATACCTCGAGTTTATTTTGGTTTTTCATTGTATTTTGCATTTCAGGCAAGCCTTTCCCCCTATGCATTAATATATATTATGCATAGGTTAAATAAATCTTATCATATATTGTTATAATTTCTATTAATAATAAATATATAAAATAATTTTTAATATGAATATAAAATAATTATAATATTATCTATAAATTTTGATAAAATGAACGGCGAACCTCGCCCTTCAGGACGGGGTAAAAACTCAAATACTTTTTCTGAGAATAGTAAAATAAGACTTCAAGCCGATCAACTCTTAAAACATGAGGAGCGGGAGCCGATTTCTCCCGCAATATCGGCTTGGGGGATAATAGAGTAATACCCATAAAAGGGGTGTAACCCTTAAGACCTCAGGAAACTCGCCCTTCAGGGTGGGGAGGAGGTCAGTCGAAAAGAGAGCACTAATTTTTATTTATATTTTAAAATAAAAATATTAATAGAAATAATATAAAATGCTAATTTAAAGGCTCTGAAACATAGTTGTTTTGTGGAGATGGTAGGGGTAAAATTATGTCAGAAGAGAACCAATCAAACAATTCAAAAGAAATAATTTTAAGGGTATCGGAGGCAAGACCAAGAGATACTGGTAAAAGAAGAGTAAGAATAGATGTAGATATAATGAAACAACTAAATGTTGAACCAGGAGATATTGTAGAAATAGAAGGCAAGAAAAAGACAGTTGCTGTTGTATGGCCAGCATTGCCAGAAGATCAAGGCCTTGATATAATAAGAATGGATGGAATATTGAGAAAAAATGCAGACATTAATATAGGGGATAAGGTAATTGTAAGAAAAGCGGTTCCAAAGCAGGCCACAAAAGTAAAGCTAGCTCCAACTGTTCATTCAATATCAGTTGATGAGGGGTTCAAAAAATATGTCAAAAAGAAGCTTGTTGGAACTCCTGTTATTGAAGGAGATGTGATAGTTGTACCTGTAATAGGCCAAGCTGTTCAATTAACGGTAATAGATACAAGACCAAGAGGAATTGTTATAATAAGTGAAAAGACATCAGTTGATATTCTTGAAAAACCAATGGCTCAAATTAATGTTCCTAAGGTTACTTATGAAGATATAGGCGGTTTAAGAGAAGTAGTATCTAGAATAAGGGAATTGGTTGAGTTACCACTAAGGCATCCAGAACTTTTTGCAAGACTTGGAATTGAGCCACCTAAAGGTGTTCTTCTCTTTGGTCCCCCAGGAACTGGTAAGACATTACTAGCAAAAGCTGTTGCAACAGAAAGCGATGCATACTTTGTTGCAATAAACGGTCCTGAAATAATGAGCAAGTTTTATGGAGAAAGCGAGCAGAGATTAAGAGAGATTTTTGAGGAAGCGAAGAAAAATGCTCCTGCAATAATATTTATTGATGAAATAGATGCTATAGCACCTAAAAGAGACGAAGTTGTTGGCGAAGTAGAAAGAAGAGTAGTTGCTCAGCTTTTAGCTTTAATGGATGGTCTCGAAAATAGAGGTCAAGTAATAGTAATAGGAGCAACAAACAGGCCTAATGCAGTAGATCCTGCATTAAGAAGACCAGGTAGGTTTGATAGGGAAATAGAGGTACCTTTACCTGATAAGCAGGGTAGATTGGAAATTTTACAAATACACACAAGGCATATGCCTTTAGATAACGATGTTGATATGGAAAGGCTATCAGAAATTACTAAAGGATATACAGGTGCAGACTTGGCAGCTTTAGTAAAAGAAGCTGCTATGCACGCATTAAGAAGGTATTTACCTGAAATTGACATAGAGCAGGAAAAAATTCCGGTGGAAGTTTTAGAGAAAATGGTTGTTACTATGGAAGATTTTATTGCTGCATTCAAAGAAATAACGCCGAGCGGATTAAGAGAAATTCAGGTTGAAATACCAGAAGTGCATTGGGAAGACATAGGTGGATTAGATAGCTTAAAGCAAGAATTGAGAGAGGTAGTAGAATGGCCTTTAAAATATCCAAACTCATTTAAGAGAATAGGTGTTCAGCCACCTAAAGGTGTTCTTCTCTTTGGTCCCCCAGGAACTGGTAAGACATTACTAGCAAAAGCTGTTGCAACAGAAAGCGGGGCAAACTTCATTACTGTAAGAGGGCCAGAAGTATTAAGTAAATGGGTTGGAGAAAGTGAAAAAGCAATAAGGGAAATTTTTAAAAAGGCTAGACAATATGCACCTGCTGTTGTTTTCTTCGATGAAATAGATGCAATAGCCGCTTTGAGGGGTGTCGATGAAGGGACAAGGGTAGGAGAAAGGATAGTTAGTCAACTTCTTACAGAAATAGATGGTATTACAGATCTTCAAAATGTAGTTGTTATAGCTGCTACAAATAGGCCAGAGATGGTCGATCCAGCATTAATAAGGCCAGGAAGGTTAGAAAAGCTTGTTTATGTTCCGCCTCCTGATGATAAAGGTAGGTTAGAAATCTTACAAATACACACTAGAACTGTCCCATTAGGAGATGATGTTGATTTGATAGACATAGCAAAAAGAACTAATGGATATACAGGTGCAGACTTGGCAGCATTGGTAAGGGAAGCTGCGATGGGCGCCTTAAGAGAAGACTTACAAAATGGGATAGTAAAGAAGAAGCACTTCGATATTGCACTATCAAAAGTGAAGCCAAGCGTTACTCAATATATGATAGAATACTACATGAAATGGTTGGAAACAGCTAGACAAATAAATCCAGGTAGGTCTACAGCAACATCAATAACTTATTGAGGTGGTAAACTTGAGTATATGGGCTGAGGCTCCGTATTTAAACATAATATATGATGAAATAAGGAAGTTAACTAAAAATGGAGAAATTCCTATTTCTGAAAGGGAAATTGTATCAAGTTTGGCCCGTCAAGGATATGAAATATCTCCTGCAGATCTAATAAAAATTTTAATAAAATTAGAGATAATGGACTTAATAGTGGTGAGTTCTAGTACAAAGGAAGAAAGGCTTATTAAATTAAAGAAATCGGTTGAGCAATTAAAAATTCCTCATCAAGTAGATAACGAAAGTTAATGAAAGATTAAAACGTTTCAATTTTATTTAAAATAAATGGTGAAGCTTTTGGGAGTAAACCTAAAAGACCTTATACCAGAAAACGCAAAACAAGACATTGAAATAAAGTCTCTAAAAGGTTACAGTATAGCCTTAGATGGGTATAATATGCTATATCAGTTTCTTGCCGCAATAAGACAACCAGATGGAACTCCTTTAATAGATTCACAAGGTAACATAACAAGCCATATAAGCGGGCTATTTTATAGAACTATAAACTTAATTGAAGAAGGTATAAAGCCTATATACGTTTTTGATGGAAAACCTCCAGAAATGAAAAAGAGGGAAATTGAGGAAAGAATTTCTAGAAGGCAACAGTATGCAGAAAAATATCAAAAGGCAAAGGAAGAAGGCCGTATAGAAGAGGCAAAAAAATATGCTCAAGCATCGACTACCCTTTCAAATACTATGGTAAATGATGCAAAGCAACTATTAACTTATATGGGCATACCATGGATTCAGGCACCAGCCGATGGAGAAGCACAGGCAGCCTACATGGCTAAGAAGGGCGATGTATATGCAGCTGGAAGTCAAGATTATGATAGCCTTCTCTTTGGTTCTCCTAAATTAGTAAGAAATCTTGCAATAACTGGTAAAAGAAAGCTTCCTAATAAAGAAGAATATGTTGAAATAAAGCCTGAACTAATAAATTTGTTTGATATGCTCAAGTTATTGGATATCAGCAGGGAACAATTAATTTTAATAGGTATTTTATTAGGAACTGATTTTAATCCAGATGGAGTAAAAGGATATGGGCCAAAAACCGCATTAAAGTTTGTTAAAGAATACAAGGATCCAATAAAGGCTTTAAATTCTATGAAAATAGATTGGGGGGAAGTAGATCCTATGAAGATATATAATTATTTTTTAAATCCACCATCGAATGAAAATTATAAAATAGAATGGAAAGAACCAGATGAAGAAAAAATATTAGATATGCTAGTTAAACAACACGATTTTAATGAAGATAGGGTTAAAAAAGCTATAGAAAGGTTAAGAAAATCCTATAAAGAGTCCATAAAATCAAAACAGGCTAGGCTAGATAACTGGTTTAAATAGTATTAAAAAATTTTACTAAAAAATTATATATTTTTTAAAATTTTATTTAATTTATCGGAATCAATGTGTTGATTTAGTTTTTCCTCTTCATTAATTATTTTTGTTGACCTTGCGGACTCTACAAACTCAAAATATATATCATTGTTTGTCAATATTTTAAATATCCTTTTAGCTGAATCCCCTATTTCATCAACTTTGTATTTTTCATATGATGGGATTTTAACTATATAGTATATGTTTCCATCAGGGCTATAATATATGTTGGCAGTCTTTATCTCTATGTTGTGCAGTAATTTATATACTAATTCTTTTGGATTATTTGTGTATTCAATTAAAACAATTTTATTGAACCCAAAATTGCTTAGTTTTTCTCTTAAATATTTTTCAATTTCATGTTTATGCTGACCTAAGTTTTCCAACATTATATATAGCTTTTTATCAAAGATTATGGATTTTTTATAATTTACATCTTTCATTCCTTTAAATTTTTCTTCCATCTCTATTAAAACTTTCATAACATCAACTTCCCATTTTTCATAAAGTCCTTTGTCTATCTTTGCTTGGCAATTTGGGCATAGCATTCCGCTTTTGACACATATTTTGTCTAGTGGTATCTGCACTTTCTCCACCACTGGTAATACTACAAATAAACCTTTTATAAATTTGTAAAATGATAAAATTTTAAATTTCTTTTAATAGATTATGTAATCATAATAAAAGGAAGAAATTACTATTTATAGTAGTAATGAAAAGATGTTTATTAAAATTAAATGATAAAAGTTAAATAACTGTTTTAAAAATAAAGTTATGGTGAGTTAAAATGGACAAATTTATGGAAGGGCTTAGCTTGGTTATAAGGGAGTCTTTGAAGAACCCAAAGTATAGGTATATAATGATAGCTGTGGCATTAATCTCTTTATTAGCGGCTTTTGGAACAGGTTTAGCCATAGCTCATGCTGCAACAAGTTCTTCTAGCGCAACAGTATCTCCATACTCTGAATTAGGTAAGGCTATTGGTTCTGGTTTGGCAATAGGACTTGCAGGAATAGGTGGAGGTTATGCTGTAGGTGTTGCAGGCGCTGCAGCAATAAGCGCTGTTGCAGAGAATAGAGAACTATTCGGTACAGCATTTATATTTGTGGTTTTAGGGGAAGGAATAGCAATATACGGATTGTTGATAGCAATAATAATATTGTTCGTATTACCGTAATTAAATCTTTTTTAACATGCAACATTTATATTTTGTTTTATGCTTGAATTAATACGATTAATTTAGATGGTGTTAGGAGTGGTGGAGCCAAAAAAAGAGAAGAAAGAAAGGGATTTTTCTCAATGGTATGATTGGATATTAGAAAGGGCTGAGATTTACGATTATGGAAGGTACCCAGTTAAAGGTATGGGTATTTGGTTACCATACGGATTTCAGATAAGAAAAAGAACAATGGATTTGATGAGGGATTTACTCGATTCAAGAGATCATGAGGAAATTTTATTTCCCCTCTTAATTCCAAAATGGATGTTAGAGAAAGAAGGAGAGCATATAAAAGGTTTCGAAAATGAGGTATTTTGGGTTACCTATGGAGGGACCGAAGAGTTAGATCAAAAATTGGCCCTTAGGCCAACTAGCGAAACGATCATAACATATTATGAATCTCTTTGGTACCAAAGCTATAAACAATTACCAAAAAAATTGTACCAAATAGTTAGCATGTTTAGATATGAGACCAAGGCAACGAGACCATTAATAAGGCTAAGGGAAGTAACTAGTTTTAAAGAAGCTCACACAATTCATGATAGCTTTGATAGTGCAGAAAATCAAATAAAAGAAGCTATAGATATATATAAAAAGTTCTTCGATGAATTAGGTATACCTTATATAATCAGCAAGAGACCCGACTGGGATAAATTTGCAGGAGCATTATATACTATAGCTTTTGACACAATAATGCCTGACGGTAGGACATTACAAATAGGAACTGTGCATCATTTGGGTCAAAGTTTTTCAAAGGCATTTAATTATAAGATACAATTAAGAGATGAATCATTTGACCACCCATGGCAGACAAGCTATGGCATAAGCGATAGGGTCATTGCAACAATAATCAGTGTTCATGGTGATGATAATGGGTTGGTATTGCTACCCAGTATTGCTCCAATACAAGTAATTATTGTTCCAATACCATCAAGCAATGAATCAGAAACGCAATCTATAATGGAATATAGCAAAAATATGCTTAACAAACTCACTGAGTCTAAAATAAGGTGTAAAATTGATGATAGACCCGATCTCACTCCTGGAGAAAAATATTATTACTGGGAAGCTAAAGGTGTCCCCATTAGAATAGAAATAGGTTTAAGGGAATTAAGGAATCATAACATAACAATAGTTAGGAGAGACACCTTAGAAAGAAAAGTTGTTGAAGAGAATAATGCTATAAAGGAAATTGGTTTAATTTTGGAAAATATTAGGAATAATTTATATGAAAAAGCTTGGAAGAACTTAGAACAAAAAATATATGAAGTTGATAACTTAAAAGAAGCAAAAGATTATATAAATAAGAAAGGTATTGTTGAAATTCCTTGGTGTGGTAAGGAAACGTGTGCAAATAAAATTATGGAAGAACTTGAAGCAAAAAGCCTGGGAACGCCATGGCCATCTAAAAAGCTATCCGGCAAAAAATGTCCAATATGCGGAGAAAGGGCATTCACTGTTATGAGGTATGCAAGACAATATTAGAAAAAAATTTTTATGCTCGGAGGGCTCCTTGTCTTCATTAACCATTATGTTTCAGGGTCCACCACACTCCTCATTGCATTTTATACTTATTGAAAACAGGCTTATAATTTGTTTTTGTTTATATGTTGTTAAAATTTTTGGTAAATTGCGAGCTTTATAAGTTTTGAAGCTAAATCATAAGACTAGATTTTGATGATTTTTCATTAAAGGTGTGATGATATTAAAATGTGTAGTTTTCTGTTCATCAATAAAGGTGTAGTTAGGGTTAATTCAGCTAAAGGGTTAAGAAGAACTAATTAATTCTTGAATTTTGTTAAGCTGAGGGCTTGTAATTAAGTATAAATTCATGAAAATTCAATAAATCTTAAGTCTTATGCACAACTAATTATTAACATAATATATATAAAGTTTTTAATTTTTAATTTTTAAAGTTGTTCTAATGGGGATCTTTTGAAGACAGATAAAATTAACAATATGATTGGTATATTGATTCCTTTTACCCTATCAGCTTACGTTGTATTTTCCATATCCATGGTTCTTACTCAAATTTCAAATTATTTTGATGTACCTCTTTATATAATTAGTTTAACATTTCCTATAGATTTTATAGGAGGGGCTATAGGAGGATTTATTCTAGGAAGATATGCTGATAAAATAGGCAGAAAGAAAATTACAATTTTGTCAATAATAATATTTTCTCTATCTCTCATTTTTTCTTCATTTACAAGTTCAATAGCTGAACTGTTTATAAGCTGGTTTTTTGTAGGATTTGGTGTAAATGCAGAAAACGGTGTTGCGTATTCATTAATAGTTGAAACGTTGGGTTCATACACTGGATCTTTTGGGGGTTTAGTTCAAGGTCTTTATTATGTAGGTTTTGGATTGGATGTTGTAACATATAGTTTTGTTAAATATTGGAGGCTTCTATTTTTAATTATAGGAACAGCAAGTTTGGTCTTTGGCATAATGTCATCGATAATTATTATAGAAACGCTAAAAATTTATCAAAGAAAGCCATCAAATATAAGTAGAATTTTTGAAAGCAAATATAGATATAAGACAATTTTACTTTCATTAATAGTTATGGGGGCATTTTTGCTGAGCGTTCCTCTGTTAAGTATAGCACCAACTTTGATTGAAAAAATTAATATGACATCAAATATAGGATTGCTTTCAATTATTGGCTTCTTTTCATATTGGTTAGCCGGCTTTTTATCTGATAAAGTTGGAAGAGTTAAAACTACATTAATTTTTTCGGCGTTAGGACTTATTTCAGGTCTCTTGTTAATACTTGCTAAAAATCCTTATTTTATAATAATTCTATTAGCTTTGCTCTACATATCATCTGGACTGTTTTCATATGATGGAATTTGGGTTAGCGAAAACTATCCAATAGATTTGAGAGCAACTGCTTCAAATTTTGTTTTTATGTTTGGAAGATTTATAGGTGGATTTGCTCCAGAAATAACGTCTGTAGTTGGTATGTTGAACCTTTCATTTGGAATAGGTATTGTTTCATTTTTTGCATCGGTTTTAATTCTCACAGCTTCAATTATTTTTATTTTAGTCGATAAGAAGAGCTCAATAAATAATACTTAAGGTGGCGCAATAAAATTGATTTTATTTAACCAAGTAAAAATTCATTATGAAGTTTGCTAACAATTTATAACTGTCAGTTAAATTGACTAAATTCGGTGAAGTATTTGGCAGAAAAATCATCTATAGGATTTCCATGGGCGGCTTTCGTCGCACTATCTTTGGGTATGATAGTATTTGGATTGGCAGAAAGCTATGGTCCGTTATCTGCACTAACAGAGGTCATACCATCAAATTTAGCATGGCTTGGGTTCACTTTACCATATTTATTTGGGGGTATCGGAGCTTTATTAGCTGGATATATTGCTGATGCATTAGGAAGAAAACTTGCATTTATTTTGTCGTCAGGTTTAGTTCTATTAGGTATGATTTTATATTTGCCTATTTGGCTTAATTTTGTTTCAGGTATTATGAGAACAGTTATTCTCTTAGTATCTATTGCAATTGTAGGAATGGCCGCTATAGGCTTAGAGAGTCCTGTCTTAGCTATGATATCTGAAAGCGTCAATTCTCAATACAGGAGTAAATTGCTTGTTATAGGGCCAAATTTTGGAAATTTAGGTGTTGCATTGGCATACGTTCCCTTACTTATATTTGGAATAAATAGTGCTATCGCAGCATCTGCAAATTATGAATTGGCTTTAATCTTGATGTATATAGCACCTACAATCGGATTAATATTAGCGTGGTTAAAGGCTTCCGAAACACTACCTTGGAGGGCTGTTAAAAAACAGAGTAATGTGGAGGAAGCATGGAAGAAAATAGACAACACATCTGAAACAGTAAATCCGAATACTGGTTTAAGGTTTAGATTTTTGACATTAATCCTTATAGGGATTGTTCAAGACGTTGCGTTTGTTTATATAACATACGGAGCATCATTTGCATATTTCAGTAATGTTGCAGCATACGTTCCTTTAATAGGAGGCTTTACTATGACAGTAGTTGGCATTGTTGCAGGTCTATTAATAACATCAAAAGTAAGCAGAAAGACTTTTTCAATGATTTCCTATGCAATGTTAGCTGTATTTTGGGCATTATTATGGGTGGTTGGTAGCATAACGAAATCTTCATTCGCTATATTATCAATGTTTACTCTATTGATGGTCCCTGTAGAATTAACATGGGCATCTAGGGCTTTATTAGAACCTGAATTATTCCCAACAAATAGAAGAGGCCTGTATGTTTCTTTAGTAAGATTTGTAGTTTGGGTATCTTCAGCTATAATAGCAGGTTTATTAATATTAATACCATTACCATTTGCCATAGGAGCTGCTTCAATGCTTATAATAGCGTTAATAGGAGTTGGAGGAACAATAGCTTGGTATTACAAAGGATTTGAAACTGGGAACAAAAACTTATTAGGATTAGATTTAGAGAAAGCAGCTCATTCAATAGCACCTGTTAAGGCCTCTGACCCAAAAGATAATTAATTTTTTTCTTTTTAATTTCATTTTTTTAATAAACTATAAAATCAGTTGTTATAATAAAATCAATGGAGTTAAAAGTGAAAAATAATAATGAGTTAGAGATTAAAAACAAGGGATTAGAAGAAAAATTTTGGAAGAATATAATATCAGAGATAGAAAATTATTCTAAAAAAGGATGCTATGAGAAAGTAAACACATTGATGAGCTTTTTTACTCTGAAAAAGCTTAGGATAGTTACAGCATTATTGGCTAAAGATTCTCATGTTATTATAGATGCGGGAAGCGGGCCTGGCACTTCTACGGAATATATTAAAACTATTAATAATAATTCACAGATTATTGCTATGGATCCATCATTTGTTATGGCAAAAATTGCTAAAGACAATATAAAGGGAATAAATGCAATTAATGGAATGTTTGAAAGCATTCCTATTAGAGATTCTTCTATAGATGCAGTTATAGCCATGTTTTCTTTTAGAGACGCAAGAAATTATAATCGTGCCTTGTATGAATTCTCTAGAATTTTGAAGGAAAACGGAAAACTAATTATATTAGACCTTTATAGGCCAGAATCAGCTTTAGAAAAAATAATATCATTTTTTCAATTTAACATATTGTCAGTTATTTCTGGTATTTTAATGGGATGTGGCAAGGAAGCTCTTTTATATCCAGATTTACATAAGACTATTAGCTATATGTACTCACCAAAAGAGTTTGTAATGTCAGCAAAAAATTATTTTAAAAATGTAACCTTTAAAAAAATGCCTATTATAGTAGGTATATTATATGCAACAAATCCAAAAAAATTTACTAGTTAGAGAAAAGTTAAATGCTATATTCTTAACATATCTGACCTCCTCCCCGCCCTGAAGGACAAGGGTTCCCTCAGGGTAGATCATAGGTTTGTGATTTACCGCCTTCATTTTCATCATTTCATAGCTAGTGGGTTTTACCCACCCCGCTCCATTCGTCCAGCGGTAGACCACTGGCTGGGCCTTCAGCCAATTACCCCTATCCCTCGATGAGAGTTGCCCTTTTCTCTCGGATCCAAGGGACTTGGGGATATGTTTTTAATGTGTAGGGAACACATATACACACTTTGGCCCTGATTTAGGGCTTCCCTACACGATTCCTATATTACACTTGTTAGTTGGGGTAGAGGCGTACCTCATGTTTCAGTGACACATAACCCTTTAACAGCTGTCTTAATTTTTAATAAGTTTTTAATCTTAAAAAACTTTTCTCATCCCCGCCTTAAAAGGCGAAGGCTTTCAGTTGTAAAAACAGTAGTAAGAATACATATTAATAACCCCTAAATATGATATGAATAAAGGAAGAAGTGGTGTGCAAAGGTTGAATAAAGAAATCTCCTATGAAGACATCGATAATATAATACTTGAAAAATGGGAAAGGGTTAGAGAGTATCTTCAACCGAAATTATATGATGCTGCAAAGGCTATGGAAAATTTAGGAATAGAAGGTATACCAAAATACTTAGTATCAGGAGGTAAAATGTTTAGAGGATTTTTAACAATTCTTTTTGCAGAATCGCTTGGATCTAATATAGAATTTGCATCAGATGCTGCGGTAGCAATTGAAATAGTTCATGCGGCTAGTTTGGCAATAGATGATATAGTTGATAACGATGTTAATAGAAGAGGAAAACTATCGAGCTGGATTATATATGGTATAGGAAAAACAGCTTTAACTGCTCTCCTTTTAGTTCCGGTAGCTCAGAGGATAATAGAAAAATATGGGTTTGATGCAATAAAATATAGTATAAAATCATGGGAAGCTATGGTAAGAGGAGAAATTATGGACGCTTATGCCTCGCTTAAATTGTTACCATCAGATTATTTAAATGTGGTTAAATTGAAAACAGCATCTTTATTTAGTTTATCAACAGTTTTAGGAACAATTGCTGCTAAGAATTCAACTTTAATAGATAATGCAGAATTTTACGGAGATAAATTAGGTATAGCATATCAATTAGCTGACGACATAAGTGATTATTATTCATATTTAATAGGAAGGAAAGAAAAGCTTGATCCAGGGGAGGTATTATTTGAAAAATGGATTATGCAGAAGTATACAATTAAAGATAGGGGTGATGATGTAGTAAAAAATGGAATGAACATGTTAAATGACATAGTTCTTGAGGCGTCTAATTCAATAAGTGAATTTCCCAATACAAGTCAGAAATCTATGCTTGAAAGAATTCCATACTTTATGGTTAGCAAAATGCTTGAAAGTTCTGGTTTATCTTTTAAAAAATTTATTTAGTGAACAAATATAAAGATATTATTTTTGGTAATTTAATATATTAATTAGGTTAAAAAGAATTAAAAGGTGTAATATTGGATAATTATATTTATCAGCAAAAAATCAGACTAATAAATTATTTGAAAGAAGGTGGCTTTATAAAAACTGAAAAAGTTGAAGAAGCCATGATTAATGTAGATAGGTCAATTTTTGTCCCTCAAAAATATATAAATGAATCATATGAAGATAAACCTTTACCAATTGGGTATGGGCAAACAATAAGTGCGCCAAGTATAGTTGCATATATGACAGAGCTATTAGAATTAAGAGAAGGAGATAAGGTATTAGAAATTGGAACTGGATCTGGCTATCAAACAGCAATATTGTCTTATATAGTTAAAGAAAAAGGCCTAATTATATCAATTGAAAGAATCAAAGAATTATCAGAAATTGCATATAAAAATCTTGAAAAATTAGGTTTACATAAGAATGTTAAGCTTATTGTTGGGGACGGATCTATTGGTTATGAAAACGACAAACCTTATGATAGAATACTAATAACTGCGGCCTCTCCTAAAATACCTAACTTTATATATGATCAACTAAAAAATGGTGGAATAGCTGTTATGCCTGTTGGATCTATTGAAGAACAAAAACTAGTTGTCTTAAAAAAGGATGAACTAGGCAAAATAACTATTGAATATAATATAAGTGTAATTTTCGTACCATTAATAGGGTATAACGGTTTTAAGCTATCAAATAACGAAATTAATTAATGCAAATTTTCATAATCATTATTGTTTATGTTTATAGATTTTTTATGAAAAAGCTACTATTCATATTTAATTAATTTATTTTTAGTAAATTTATTTAAAATTAAAAATCATTAAGAAGATTTTTTAGTATATTTCAATTAGAATAAATCTATGAAATTTAGAAAAAAATAAGCTTAATCAAAATGAAAATAATATTATTTTTTAACCCTTAATTAGTTCTTAATTAAAAGAAGTAGGTGAAAAAAATGGGCGCTAGAGTAAAAGTAATAACAGAAATAGAAAAAATAATGGCAAATATAGAGCAAGTTAGGAATATTGGTGTCATTGCTCATGTAGACCATGGAAAAACTACAACAAGCGATACCCTGTTGGCTGGAGCAGGGATTATATCTGAAAGAGTAGCAGGAGACGCATTACTTCTAGACTATTTAAACGTAGAGAAGGAAAGGGAAATGACAGTAAAAGCTGCTAATGCAAGCCTTTATCACGAATTTAACGGAAAACCTTATGTCATTAATCTAATTGACACTCCTGGGCACGTAGATTTTACTGGTATGGTTACAAGAAGCCTTAGAGTTTTAGATGGAGGAATAGTTGTTGTTGATTCTGCAGAAGGTGTTATGACTCAGACAGAAACAGTATTAAGGCAAGCTTTGGAAGAGAGAGTAAAGCCAGTATTGTACATTAATAAAGTAGATAGGCTAATAAAGGAACTAAAGTTTGGCCCCCAACAAATTCAAGAAAGGTTTGTAGAAATAATAAAGGATGTTAACAATTTAATAGATATGTATGCTGAGCCTGAGTTTAGAAACAAATGGAAGATTAATCCAGCTGAAGGAAATGTTGCTTTTGGAAGTGCAAAGGACAAATGGGCACTAACTGTACCGGATGCAGCAAAGAAAGGCATAACATTCCAACAAATTATAGATGCTTATTCATCAAACAATAAGGATAAAGTTGTTGAACTGTTTAAGAAAGCCCCAATATGGGATGCTTTATTAAATATGGCTGTTAAATTCATACCCAACCCTAGGGAAGCTCAAAAGTACAGAATTCCTAAGATATGGAAAGGAAATCTTGATACAGATTTAGGTAAGGCAATGATGGAAGCTGATCCTAACGGACCGTTGGTATTTTATGCTAATGCAATCAAAGTGGAGAAAGCAGGTATTGTAGCTACTGGAAGAGTCTTTTCAGGAACTTTAGAACCGGGAAAGGAAGTTTATATAGTTTCAAGCGACCGCAATGGAAGAATACTTCAAGTCAGCTTATATATGGGACCATTTAGAGAACTAACAAATAGAATACCTGCTGGTAATGTAGGAGCACTTATGGGCATAGAAGGTCTTAAGTCTGGAGAAACTTTAGTTGAGTTATCATATAAATCTCAAGCAGCACCTTTTGAACAGCTACACTATATTAGCGAACCTGTTGTAACCTCTGCAATAGAGCCTGCAAAGTTACAGGATTTGCCAAAGATGATAGATGCATTGAAGAAGCTAACTTTAGAAGACCCAAACCTGGTTGTTAAGATAAATGAGGAAACAGGAGAATACCTAATCTCAGGTATGGGACAGCTTCACTTAGAAATAGCTATGTGGATGCTGAAAGAACTATATGGGGTAGAGGTAAAAGCAAGTCCACCAATAGTTGTTTATAGAGAATCAGTGAAACAAAAGAGCGAAACGTTTGAAGGTAAGAGCCCAAACAAACATAACAGGTTCTATATAAGCGTAGAGCCTTTAAACGAAGAAACTATAGAGCTTATACATAAAGGATTAGTTAATGAAGATCAAGATCCTAAAGATAGGGCTAAAATATTAAGAGATAAAGCAAATTGGGATTATGATGAAGCAAGAAAGATATGGACTATAGATGAAAATATAAACATATTTATTGATGCAACATCAGGTGTACAATACCTTAAAGAAGTAAAGGATACCATATTAGGAGGCTTTAGAATAGCCGTTAAAGAAGGTCCATTAGCTGCTGAACCAGTTAGAGGCCTTAAAGTATTGCTTCACGATGCTGAAATACACGAAGATCCTGTGCACAGAGGTCCTGGGCAAATATATCCTGCTGTAAGAAATGCTATATGGGCCGCTATGTTAACATCAAAGCCTACCCTTTTAGAGCCTATTCAAAAATTGGATATAAAAGTTCCAATGGATTACTTAAGTCCAGTAACTGCTATAATAACTAAGAAGAGAGGTAAGGTGTTAGATGTAAAGCAAGTAGGTATGCAAGTTTCAGTAAGCGCTGAAATACCTGTTGCCGAAAGCTTTGACACATCTCAGGAATTAAGAGGATCTACAGCTGGTAAAGCTTTTTGGGGAACAGAATTCAGCAGATGGGCTCCAGTACCAGATTCAATACTTGAAGATTTAATTAAGAAAATTAGGGATAGAAAAGGATTACCACCTAAACCTCCAAAGCTTGAAGATCTATTAGGACCTTAGTAAAAAATTTTTGTAAATTTTATTGAGTCAAAAATAACGTTTTCATATTTTTTCGATTTAATTTTTATATAATCGTTTTCTGTTATCAAACCTTGTCTATACATTACAATAGCACAACTTTCAGTTATAACAGAAGTTGCTAATCCACCTTCTGACAACAAATCGACTCCACTATTTATATCAGGAACAGAAAAACCACAATGCCCTTCTGGATGTGTATGCATATTAAAAATTACTCTTATAAAAGGAATTCTTACTTTGAGCAGTTCCCCTTCTAATATTGATAAATAACCTTTGTTGTCATACAAAAATAAAAATTCTATATTTGTTAAGCTAGTTTTCTTTGCGAAGGATTTTATAAGATCTAATTCTGTTTTAAATGGGATATAAGGTATAAAATTATAGACATCTTTTATACTAGTATAATCCTTAATAGTTGGGTCTTTTTTTATTGAAATTTTTTTGCCATCGATTTCAGCAAAATAGTCTTCAAATTCCCATGGAACATTAACCTTAAGATCTATTATGCCTTCATTAATTTTTTTAAGCATTAATTTTAAATCCGTAACATCTCTTTCTACTTTTGCATCGAAAAGGTTGTAATCTTCATCATAAGTATTCTCTATTTGAATTATTAATAGATTAATAATTGATAGTATTTGAGAAGCATTAGTCTTCTTTAATTCTTGATACTTTTTGCTCAAATTTTACCCTCACTTTAGTTCTGACTAAAAATTATCATAGGTATAATATAACTTTTTACTTAGATTTTAAGGGTTGTAATCATAATTTTAATCTCTTCGCTTCTTCTGAGATCATCAACTAACTTTCTATTCAGGTCTATTGCAGCTTTATTACTTTTTATCAATACAGTTGCAGGCTCTATATAATTGCTCTTTCTAAATATGATTTTGTTTTCATGAGAAAGCATAATGCTTTTATCGCCATAACCTATTAAGCTATCACAATGATTATTTGTGCAGAATACAACTAGTATTTTATTATTATTTTTTATATCTTTGGCTAGCCATTCAGGAAAATCTTTTGCAGAAACTTCAGATTTTATTCCTATTATACAATCTCCTCTTGTTGTAAGAAAATTATCTTTAGTAATTTCTATAGTAGATTTATGTGTCGCCCTGACATTTTCATGACCATAAGCCTTAAATACAAACCACTTAGATACATATTCAAAAGGACTCAAAATTATCAGCCTTTATCATCATAATAATTTTCTAGAGAGCTGTATTCTTTGGAGCCTTTTTTATAAGGTATCTTTATAAGTTCTTTAATTTTTGATGCCTTTTTTTCTCCTATTATGCTCGCTAATTCAGAGAGACTTGCGTTAAAGAATTTCTCTAAAGAGCCGAAATGATCTAATAATTTTTCAGCATTTTTTTCCCCAATACCTGGAAAAGATTGCAATATATAAAGTTGCCATTGCCTGTTTTCGTCTAGCTTAGGTTTTTTATGTATAACTGATTCGTTATTTTCTTTATTTAAAAAAGATTTTCTTACAATAGATTCTATATATTCTGCTGTAGACAATTGATCCAAGCTCCAAAGAACTTTAGCATTAAATTCCATTATTAGGGTTACTAAAGCGGCTTGTATTTGTTTCTCTCTATTTCTATAATATAGTAATGATTTTTTAAAATCCCCTTCAACAATATAAATTATGTTTTGATATTTTGCTAGCATTCTTTTTGCCTGTTCAAATAATCTTCCATCAAATAAAGATTTTACAAAGTCAGGAGCACTTTTTCTTTCTATAATTATCCCTTCAGGTATCATATAGTCCCCTTCTTCTAATTGTCTCCTAATTACCATAATGCCCATCGATTCTAATAATTTTGGCACACCAGATGTTTCTTCTCTAGAATCTGCATAAACTCTATACTTTTTTGCTTCCATTTTTTATTTCACTTTTGTTGCACACGCCATTTATAAAATTGATTAAATAACTGAAAAATTTTTCCTTTTCAATATTAACATTTTTTGGAAGGGAAACTATTGAAGCCCCTCTATGACCTCCACCTTCCCCTTGAAACTTTTCCCCTAATATCTTGGCAATATAAGATGCGTCTATCCCATATAACAAAGCTCTGTCGGAAATTCTAATAGAAATTCTGCTATTATTACTCTCTTTATTTTTTATAACGAAAACGACGTCAGCCCCGTTTTGTATAATATTGCTTGACACTAAAGATTCGTAAGAACCTATTTCCGTTAAGGCAACAATTAAATTCCCGCAAGCTTTTCCAACTAATAGTCTAGAAAGGCCTTTAAGTTTTGCAATTCTAACTGAAAAGTCCTCTTCAAAAGATCTAATAATATTGTAATATATAGATATGGATTTTTTATAATCTCCATGCTCTGTTAAAAAAACTAAGGATTCAAATGTATTTTTTCTAGCCCTTTCTAATTTGTTGCTATCAAATATTATGCCCAATATGGCTAAGTTTGAAATACTTTCATTAAATGAAAGATTCAATTTGTTTGAAAACGTAACAGCTATTTCTGTTGTTGAGGAAGCTTCGCTATCTATATAATACAACTTTGAGTTTTTATGTAATTCCCCTTCAGAATGATGATCTATTAATATCAAAACCCCTCTTCTTGGTTTAGAAATAATTTCTGAGACCTGTTCTATGCCTCCTGCATCTAAAATAATTAGTTTGTCATAATCCGAATTGCATTCATTAATATTAATATTTAATTCTTTTAATGCTATTTTTGATTCCTTTGATAAACCAGGTTTTGTATCGATGCAACAATTATCATTATACTTTTTACATATTTGATATATAATTAAAGAAGAGGCTAAGGCATCTAAATCTGCATTAGAATGAAAAGAAATACCTATTTTGCCGTTGTTTATTTCTTCGATGAATTCTGATAAAAAATTTTGTGAATTGGTTTTTATCAAAATAATTACCTATTCTTAACTACCCGCTCCCCCAATTCCTCCTTTGCTCACAGGGCTCCCAATACCTGATAGCAATTGTTTTAATTCAACTGCAATCTTGTCTATTTGCTCTTTTACCATGGATTCCTGATTTTTAAGTGCTTTTATCCTTAATTCTAAGTCCTCCTTCTTAGTTTCCAGCTCTTTCTCTAAATCTTCCTTCTTGCTCTTTACTAAGACAAATCCTGTCATTTTGTAAAGTTCTGCATCAGGTCCCAATAGTTTTAATTTTTCTAATACTTTTTCAATTTCTCCTAGTGATGATTCTGCATTCATCCTTTCTTGGACTATAACATTATATGAATCTCTTAACTGCAAATATTTATTATATTTTGCCTCAGCTTCAGGCGGAACTCTTTCTACCAATTTTCTCCCCATAGTTTTTGTTATGCCTCTTCCTTTTATTTTTACGTTTTTTCATTCAAGTTTTTTATCTAGGAGGATATTATTTTTGTTTTTTCAAAAACAGTTTATAAAGATTTTTCAAAAACAACTATACAATGCAAAGGTAAAAAAATAAATAAAACTACTAACACTTATTTGATACGTGAAGGGTGGATTTAATTTGTCAATAGCCTATAATACATTTGTAATAAGCGCGAACTCAATGATAGTAGTGCCAATAGTTGTTTTCTTGTTATTAGTTGCGGTAATATATCTTTTGAAATGGCTATTAAAGGCTAGTGAGGAAGTAGAGAAAACAGAGCCTTATAAGAAATTACCTTTTGAATCTGCTAACCCACCGAAAGGAGTTGGTAAAGGAAAAGTTTCTTTCCAGTATTTTGGATATTTAGTCATGTTCTTAGCTATGGAGCCTGCTGTTGTTCTTCTAACCTTTATAACTATTGTTCCTAAAACATTAATATTTCATGCCCTTCTATTATACTTAGTATTAGTTTTAGTATTTGCGCCTTTGTTAGCATATGCGGCATATGAGGCTAAAAAAATTAAGAAGTGGATATTAGATTGAGGTGATTTATGAATATGAGTAAAAATGAGGAAAAAGGGAATGGGGAGGAAAAAGGTAGAGTCTTTATAGGAGATTTAGATACTGTTGCTGAGATGGCCAAAAAGACTCTTTTAAAAGGAACTATTGGAAAGATGGTTGATTGGGCTAATGCATTTAGCTTATGGCCTGTTCACTTAATGACTAGTTGTTGCGGATGTGAAATAGGAGCTGCATGGGGACCCAGATTTGATAACGAAAGGTATGGATCTCTTCCATGGGTTTCTCCAAGGCAAACAAACTTAATTATTGTAGAAGGTACTGTTACAAAGAAGATGGCTTGCTCTGTTAGGATTACTTGGGATCAAATGCCTTATCCTAAGTTCGCAATTGCTATGGGTGCATGTTCATTAGATGGAGGAATATTCTATAACAGCTATAATATAGTTAGGCCATGGCAAGTCATACCCATAGATATTTACATACCTGGATGCCCTCCAAGGCCTGAGGCAGTATCAAGGTCAATTATTGAATTGCAAAAATTGCTAAGGAATAAATCTATAGCGACTAATTGGCTAAAGGAAGCAAAGCGTGAGGATATGAAAAATATCATTCCTAAGGAGGATTTGTGTGGTTGGAGAGGTGAAAAAGTTGATATCAATACAAGATTTACTTAAAAATGTGTTAAAGGATAATATAATTAGCATTGAGCAAAACAAAGGGTATTTAGACGTATTGGTATCAACAGATAAGTTAGTAGATTCTGCTAAGAAACTAAAGGATTCTGGATTTGATCACGTGAAATCTGTTACAGCAGTTGATTATATAGGAAAAAAACAATTTAAGATAACATATCATATTTCAAGCTATTTAAATGAAGAGCTTTCAAAATATATTATAGGATTATCAACTGTAATTAATAGAGATAACCCTCATGTTCCAAGCTTATCTAAAATATGGGTAAGTGCAGAATTTCAAGAAAGAGAAGTTTACGAATTCTTTGGTATAGTATTTGATGACCATCCAGATCTGCGTTTGCTATTGTTAACTCCTGTAATAGCGGCTTTGAAACCATTAAGAAAGGACTATGTTGTTAAAGAAGAGAGCGATGATATAGAAGCTGATTATATAGCATATAATACAAATAAATGGTGGTGATATTATGGAAGCAAGTAGTTCCGGAATTCCTCATTTACCTGGCATGGAAATTAGTGAATTGTCTAAGAACACCTATGAAGTATACATAGGACCAGCTCATCCTGGTTCAGGACATATGAGAATTATAGTAGAAGTAGATGGAGATATAATGGTAAGAGTAGATCCTGATATCGGATTTGTCCACAGAACAATGGAAAAGCTAGCAGAAGGTAGGGATTGGATAAAGAATATTCCTTTATTTGAAAGGATGGCAATACTTGATGCATGTAATATAACTCTTCCATATGTTGAAGCTGTAGAAAAATTATTAGGCACAGAACCTCCTGAAAGAGCAAGGTATTTAAGGACATTACTTTGTGAAATAAATAGGATAGCTAGCCATCTATATGGCACAGGTATATTTGGAGTATTTTTAGGGCATTCCACACTTTATATGTGGGCATTTGGAGATAGAGAAGTGTTTGTTGATTTAGCAGAGCAAATGTCTGGCGCTAGGTTAACTCATTCGTATCCTGTTTTTGGTGGAGTGAGAAGAGATATACCAGATGATTTTCCAGAAGGAGCTAGGAAGGCTACTAGGTATATGAGGAACAGGCTTAATGAATACGCAAAGATTTTCTTAAATAATCCAAATATAAGGAGCAGGTTAGAAAATGTTGGAGTAATGTCAAAGAATTTAGCAACTGAATTAGGTATTGTAGGTCCTAATTTGAGGGCTAGCGGTGTAAGATATGATGTAAGACTTAACGATCCATATGAAGCCTACGGAGATTTAGAGTTTGAAATACCTGTTTTTGAAGAAGGGGACTCTTTAGCAAGAGCATGGGCAAGGATAGAAGAAATGAGGCAGAGCCTTAACATAATTGATAAAGTTGTTGACTGGCTTGAAAAGCATCCAAGGGAAAACTTCATGCATGAGAAGTTCTGGAAGACTGCTCCAAAATTATATAAAGATGTTTATACAGGCCAAATAGAATATGCTGGCAAATATAGGATAAAGCTGATGCCGTTGTTTGCTTCTCTCAAAGTACCTCCAGGAAAAGCTTTTGCAAGAGTTGAGGCAGGAAGAGGAGAAATGGTTTATTATGTAGAAAGCGATGGAAAGGACGTTCCGTATAGAGTAAGAGTTGTGTCACCTTCTTTCAGGAATGTGATAGCGTTCAAATACTTAATGCCAGGTCATAGGTTAATGGATCTACCAGCAATATATGGTAGCTTTGATTATTTCCCACCGGAATGGGATAGGTGATTTTTATGAATGTATGGTATTTAGTTTATAGGGTAATAATTGATGATATAATATTTTATCCTCCAGTATACCAGTATTTAATTATACCTGGATTAATTGCAGCCCTATTAGTTGCTTTGTTTATAATATGGTTTGAAAGAAAAGCTGCGGCATTTGTGCAGATGAGGTATGGGCCGAGAGAAATTGCCCCAAGGATTGGAGGGGCTATACAGCTGGTTGCTGATTTAACTAGATACGCATTGCAAGAAATTATTATTCCTGAGACAGTAGATGCATTGCCTTATATATTATCACCTATAGTAATGATAATTTTGGCTCTATTACCTTTAGAGGCAGTTCCTTTAACTTCAATCAGGACTTATTTTCCAATACCGCCTGATTATAGCTTATTAATAACGGTAGCATTAAGCACATTGTCTCCGTTGTTTGTAGTTTTGATGTCATGGGCAAGTAATAATAAATTTGCCGTTGTTGGAGGAATAAGAGAGTCCTTCATAATAACAGCATATGAGTTGATTGCAGTTTTAGGATTTTTATCTGCTGCAGCTATGACCCAATCCTTTAACATAGTAAATATAGTAAATATGCAAATGTCCGGAAAATGGTTAGGATTATTGAATCCAATAGCTCTGCTAGCTGTTTTCATAGCTGTATTAATGTCAACAAGCGGATTCCCATTTGAGATACCAGATTCAGAAAGTGAGTTAGTTGCAGGTCCTTACACTGAATACACTGGATTATTATATGGGCTTAATATGGGAGGAGGTTATATAAAAAGGTGGGTCTTTAGCATCTTAATTGCTCTAGTATTTTTAGGAGGCTGGGCACCATATAAACCAGTACCGGGAATAATTACTGGATACTTTATACCAAGCCTTATTGTATCGATAAAGGCATTAATAGTTATGGCTATAATGAGTTTCTTGAGAAGCGTTTATGGAAGGTATAGAGTTGATCAGGCTTTAGGGATAGCATGGGAAATTCTGATACCCTTAACATTAGCTGCATTTGGTTTAGGCTTAGCAGAGGCGTATTTTGGAGTTATATGAGGTGAATTAAATGCCGGCAAAAGTTGCTTTAAAGAGGAATCCTAAAAAGAATCCGTTAGGTAGGGTTTTTGCAGGTAACATAGGAGCTTTAGCTATAGGTTTAAAGTATTTCTTTGACCCTAATAGGATTACATTGTTATACCCTCATGAATATATAAAATTAAGGCAAGGTTATAGGGGATTTATAGTTTTAATCCAAGACAAGTGTATTAGTTGTTCTTCATGTGCTAGAATCTGCCCGGCTAGAGCAATGAAGATGCTATCTGTAAAAGTTTTTGATAAAAGGTTAAAGAAAGAGATGGTCAAAAAGTTCCCAGTTATAAATTATAATAGGTGCATATTTTGTGGTTATTGCGTAGATGTTTGCCCAACAGAGGCATTATATCATGTTCCATATCATGATTTGGTTTATATGAACATGCGTGACATGATATTATCCTTAGAAGATTTTCAAAAAGAACCGGAAAATATTTCAGCGAAAGAAGGTGTACCAATTAGATATGTATTTGATGAGAAAAGAGGTTTGGTAAAATTAAGGCAAGAGGAAAAAGTAACTGCTCAACCAGTGGAGCAAACTAAGCCAGATACAACAAAACAGCAAGCAAGTAATCCTGAGCCTAAGTCAATTAATAAAGGAGGTGCAAGCCAATGAATCCCACACTTTCTTTGCCATTATTTGCTTTATTATTGGGAGTTGCAGCTATAATATCAGCATATTATGTTATTAAAGTAAAAGACTTAGTTTATGCTAGCTCAATGCTGGCAGTTTTAGCATCTTTAATAGCTGCATTAGTTGCATTGTTAGGATTCGGAATAGTATCTGCATATCTGGTTTTGGTTTATGTAGGGGCAGCTGTTATGTTTATAATAATAGCAATTTCAATGATAGGCGTTAGAGGAAGGGAATCTAAGGAACCCTTTTTGGGTTTTGCTGCAGCATCTGCAATAGCTGTTACAATAGGTATAATAGCAATAGCTGGAAAACTCTATAATTTGTATTCATATCCAGAATACGTTTCAGTTACTCAAGCTGCATCAGGTCTTTTGTCTAATTACTTGCCAGTAATAGCATTAATAATTATTGCCCAGGCAGCTACATTGGTTGAAGCTATAAGCATAGCAAGGAGGGGGGAAAAGGAATGATAATTATAGATCAATTAACTGGAGTTATAGTTATGATAGTATCAGCAATAATTATAGGTATAGGAGCATACGGTGTTACTTCTTCTAGAAGTTTATTTAGGCAGCTCCTATCTATAGAAGTAATATTTAATGGTTTATTGGTTTTGGTTTTATCCTTATTATCTTTTAATGCCGTAATGGCAACTTATTTTGGTATAGTTATAATAAGTGTTGTTTCAGCAGAAGTAATAGTAGTAGTTTCCATTTTGGTAGCATATATGAGACAATCCAAATCAGTTAGTTCAGAAGATCTTGAAGAAGGAGGTGTTTGATGGTGTTGTTATCGTTTCCAGCTTTATGGTTAACTATTTTGTTGCCGATATTGCTTGGTATATTGGCTTGGCTCCTCGGTAAATATGAGAGTGCCGTCAAAGCTTTAATATACTTGTCAGGATTTGTATTATTAGTCCCACTAGCGTTAGTATTATCTTATTACGCAACTGGAGAAATATCTAAAAGTATAGTCGACCCCGTATATATTAATTTTATGTCATACAGGATAGGAACCTTTTATCTTGGCATAGACGGTTTATCTGCACCTATTGTAATTGGTATATCAATAGTTACAGCTTTTGTATCATTTTATGGTATTAAATATATGACCAAAAGGATTGAAGAAATGAGAGAAGAGAATGAAAGGGTTCCTAATTTAGGTGCATATGCTTTCTTATATAATATATTTGCAGTTACAATGCTTGGAATAGCTTATTCTAGCAACTTAATTGAATTTTACGTATTTTTAGAAGGTACATTAATTTCATCATTTTTATTAATTGCATATTACGGTTACGGCGATAGGAAAAAGATTTCTCTACTTTATTTTGTTTGGACCCACATTGGAGCAGTATTATTATTAACAGGTATTTTATACTTTGGGTATTTAGTTGGTTCATTCAATTATATGACACTATCAAATGGTTCTTTAGTCCCTGTAGGGTCTGAAGAAGCTATATTGGGTAGCGCAACAACAGTTATAGCTCTTTTAATGCTCATTGGTCTCTTCGTTAAGATGGCAGTATTTGGAGTTCACATGTGGTTGCCATATGCACATGCAGAGGCGCCTACGCCTATTTCAGCCTTATTATCACCAAACTTGATAGGCCTTGCCGGATATGCTATTGCTAGATTTGTTTTCCAGTTTTTCCCAACTACTATGCTAAGTTGGAGGCCGTATTTGTTAGGTCTCGCATTTGTTACAATAATATACGGAGGACTAGTTGCTTTAAGGCAAAAAGACTTTAAGAGATTTTTAGCGTATTCTAGCATAAGCCAGATGGGCTATATGTTATTAGGATTAGCTACGTTGACATCATATGGTATTATTGGGGCTATGCTGATATATTTATCTCACGCCATAGGTAAGGCAATATTATTCATGTCCGCAGGAGTGTTTATTACAGAGCTTAAAAATCTTAGGGATATAACTAAAATGGGAGGGCTTGCCAGAAAATATCCTTTAACTGCTGCTTTAGCTCTATTTGGATTTATGAATTTAACAGGATTGCCGCCTAGTGTCGGTATGTGGAGTGAAATATTAATTGTTATGGGATTAGTTCAATCTTATATGTTAAATAATTTGGCTTCTCTTATAGGTTTTACTGCGTTGCTTATAGTTTCTCTAACATTAACAGGTGCATATTCGTTTATAATGATGAGGAGGATATTCTATGGCAAATCTAGAAGTAAAATAGAAGGTAAGGAAAGCATAGATGTCTTTAAATTGTCTATATTAGGCGTTGCTATATTTGGTTTTGTGTTTTTCTTGTTTATAAATCCTCTTATATCAAGCCTAAATACATCGGTAATAACTTTTATAATATCATTTTTAGGTAGGTGATTAAAATGATTACTGTATATTCAAATTGGTTTGAATGGAGTTCAATATGGCTTTCTCCATTTATAGGAGCAGGTATTTTAGCCTTATTATGGCTATTAAATGTCAGAAATGAAAAAGTATATGATATAATAAGCGTTTTGAGCATATTTATATCATCAATAATATCTTCAGTAGCATTATACGATGTTTTAATAAAGCATGAAATAATAGTTGCCGAGACATCATCGTATTGGGTAAGCCTTCTTAAAATTAAAATTGGTACATATTTGGATGGTTTAGGAGCAATTATGTCTACAATAGTTTCATGGCTAAGCTTTTTGATAGCAGTATATAGCATAGAATATATGAAAAAAGATTGGGGAGTTCAAAGATATTTCTTCTTTATATCATTTTTCGTTGGCAGCATGCTTTTGTTAGTGACTGCAAGTAATATGATATTAATGTTTATAGGATGGGAGGGAACAGGCCTTGCAAGCTATGCGTTAATAGGTCATTGGTATACTGATGAAGAGGAGTATTGGGTAGGAGTCCCAGGAAGAAAGGCATTAGGATTACCAATGTATTTCGAGCCAAGCACGAGCGGTATAAGAGCTATTTTGTTTACTAGGGTCGGTGATGTAGGTTTCCTAGTTGGATTTACCTCATTATTTTTCATTGCAAATAGCTTTAGCATTCCTACTATAGCCTCTACTGCAGGCACTTGGATGGGTTTACTAGCATCTAAAGGAATGCTAACTGCATTTTTGCTCATATTTACACTCGGTGCATTAGCTAAGAGTGCACAATTCCCGTTCCACGAATGGTTAGTAACAGCTATGACAGGTCCAACACCTGTTTCAGCATTGATACACGCTGCAACAATGGTTAAAGCAGGCGTTTACTATGTATTGCGTTTTGCTCCAATATTCTTCGTTGGCGCTATAGCTGCAAGTTCTTTAGCAGTGACGCAAACACAGGAATATTTCTATATAGTTGCTGGTTTAGCTGTTACAACAGTATTTATTATGGCAACTATGGCTATAGTAAGCAATGAGTTTAAATTAATTTTAGCTTATTCAACTGCTGAATACTTAGGGTATATGATATTAGCTGTCGCAGCAGGAGGATTATTTGTTGTAACGCATAATTATGCAGCTATGGCAGATGCAGAACTAGCAGGCATAGCAATGCTTTTAGCCCACGCAATATTTAAAGCTGCACTATTTTTAATAGCTGGTTATGCACTGCATGTAACTGATAGCAGATTTATCGATAACATGGGTAACTTTTCTAAATATATGAAAATAACAACAGTATCAATGTGGTTGGCAGGCCTTAGCTTAGCAGCAATACCTCCGTTTAGCGGTTTCTTTGCAAAGGAATTAGTTTTAGAAAACGTTGCGAAAACTGGCTATTTAGGAATCTACATATTCGCAGTTTTGGCAGTGTTTTTCACGGCAGCTTATATATCTAGGTTAATTATAAGGGTATTCCATTCCCCACCATATCAAGAGCCTAAAGAACATCATTTGCATGAAGCGCCAGTATTAATGCTTGCCCCATATACAATATTGGCTTTAGCAGCACTTATTTTAGGTATTTTATGGTTCTATACAGGTAAGGGATTAGAAATAGGGATATTTGAAACCCTTGGTATACAAGCATCTCCAGTATTTAATGTAGTTGTTGATGCTTCAACAATTATTATAACTACATTGATTGTTATAGACTTTGCAATAATAGCCTACCTCTATTTAAGAAGGTATGACTTTATGGGTATGCTAGATAGAAGCTCTGTTCTAAAATCATTACATACTTTCTTATATGATAGGTGGTTCATAAACTCAGCTATCTATTATTTGTTTTTATATTCATTCATGGGCCTATCATGGTTAATGGGAGTTATCAACACAGCCATAGATCTGTTCTACCATTACGTTATACCTAAGGCTGGCGAATTAGCATCGAAAGGATTAAGGGCATTTTTCAGAGGGAGGACTGATTATTTAATAGCCCTTTACATAATTATGGCTAGTATTGTAATATTGATTGTATTCTTTGGATGGTGATAAATGATGTGGGAAAAAGGAATTATTGAATTTTTCTTATATCTTACACTAGCAATGGGTTTAATTTCTCCTATATTAGGTGTAAAGAATGATAAAAGTGAATGGCCTGCAATAATAGGAATTGTAGGAATAGGTACATTTTTTGTTGTATCAATATTATCATTATATGCTAGCTTTGAAAATTACCTTGTATTTTATAATGGATTAGTAATTCAAGATTCTTTCACTTCTCTTATATTGCTAGGTTCATCGATAGCATCTATAATTTACATAGTTGCAATAGGCAATGACGGACTTAAATGGTCTAGCAGACCTGCACTATATAGTTTAATACCTCTAGTATTATTTGGTCTGTTTTTCTTATCAGGATCGACAGATGCATTAATGATATTGGCATCATGGCTTTTAGTTTCTGTTGCCAGCTATGTATTTGTTTCTTTACCTGATGGAAAAGAAAGCAAGGAAGCGTCTATAAGGTATATTATGGTAGGTATGATAGGTACTTTAATATTAGCCTTCTGGGTAGCAACATTTGCAATATCTCCAAGGCCTGATTCTAGCAACTTCTTATTAACTTCTTTAGTTCCTACAACAAAATTTGGTTTTAGCGTTGCTGGACTAACAATCTTGTTGCTTATTGCAGCGTTAGGATTTAAGGTAGGTCTATTCCCATTCCATTGGTGGCTACCGAGCGTATATGGAAGAGGAGATGGTAGAGGCATATCATTTGTTGCAGGTATAATTAAGTTAGGATTCGTAGCCGTTATAACGAGGTCAATAATTATAATGACATCTTCCATTAATGGTATAAGTTCAATAGCAGGTTACGCAGCTCTTTTAATAGCTTTCTTATCAGTTGCAACTATGATTTATGGTAATATAGCTGCTTTAACAACAAGAGATTTTCAAGTAATATTATCATATAGTAGCATGGCTCAAGTTGGTTATATTTTTGCAGCCATAGCTGCTGCAGCGTATTTTTCAGGTAACTCAGAAATGAGTCTTCTAAGATTGGCCTTATTTGCTGTTGCTTTACAATCAATAGCGTATGGTATTGCAAAGACGCCTTTATTTGCTTTCGTCGGAAAGACAAAAAGAGAATTGAGCGATTTGCACGGATTACTTTCTTCAAATCCAGCTGCAGCCATATCTGCTTCAATATTACTTTTCAGTCTTTTAGGAATACCACCATTGTTAGGATTTTGGGGGAAGCTTTATTTGTTTTTATCGGCATCCGGTTATAGTATATGGCTTGTATTGATAGCGTTAATAAACAGTGGAATAAGCGCGGTGTATTATATAATAGCATCAAGAGAGATATTGTCTAAAGGTGAAAATAAGATAACTGTTGGAAAAGGGTATACAGCAGCTTTAATTATTTCAGCTTTAGCATTAATAATTATTGGTTTATATGCGCCGTTTCTGTTAAAGTCTATAGTAAACATATATTATTAATTTTTTTTTAAAAAATGCCGCCGCCGGGATTCGAACCCGGGACCTCCGGATTACCCAGGCTTTATCGATTTCGGTTAAAGGCCGTATGAGTCCGGCGCTCTAACCTCCTGAGCTACGGCGGCCCATTGTTAATTGAGAAGTATGTTTGAAATTTAACCTTTTCTTTAGAATACTTTCGGTAAAATTTTATTATTTTCAATTAATTGTATAGTTATGTTTATACTCGGGTTGCTAAAAAGGATCATAGGTATTACTTATGATCGGTGAGACTATGAGTGAACTAAATAGAAAAGTAGAAGAATTAAGAATAGTGAGTTTTAGAATAGATACAGATACGTTGTTTAAATTAGATAAGATGACTATAAGAACAAAAAGTAATAGAAGTGAGGTTATAAGGAAGGCAATAGAGCAATATTTGAGAAACGAAACCAAATAATTTTTATATATTGATAATCGATACAATAATTCATTTATGAATGAACATATTATAAATATTTAGGGAAAAAATGGCAAGCGTTTGGATTTATTTGATAACAGGTTTAATAGTAGGATTAGTAATAGGAGCTAGTATAGGTTATTATGCTGTACCAAAAACAACTAAGACTACAACTACTCAACAATTAAGCGTATTCACAGTAGGAGCTGCTGGTACATTAAAGTTTGCCTTTGGTAAATTAATTAATTTGTTAAGTGAATATAATGCAGGATTAAGCGTCGGAACTCCTATGTTTAAGGGTAGCGGAGAAGTTGCACAAAATGAGAATACAACTAAGGAATTTAGTATAGTTGCTTCTGCAGACACAACAACAATTCCATCTGTTTTATTTCCAAATGTAGCTAATTATGAAATAGCTTTTGGGGTAACTCAAATGGTTATAATTGTTGATTTGCAAACAGCATCAGGAAGGCAAGTATATAGTTTGTGGAAAGAGTCTCAAAATATGCAACCTTTATCAAGCCAATGGAACCAGACGTGGAAGGAGATATTTTCAATTATTGCTTTAAATCCATCTATAGTTGTTGGAGTGTCCAATCCATTTACAGATCCTAGCGGGTACCAAGCACAATGCGTCTTGAAGCTAGCTGCTTTATCATTTTTCAATAATGCATCGTATTTATATGATTCAGTTTACAATAACCCTTCGAAATATCAAATGAGAAATACTGAGACAGATTTGTTAACATTGATGGCAACAAACAATTCAATACCTTTTATATTATCTGCATACATGTCTAATGCATTGCCTCAAACAGAGAGCTACCAAAGTGAAGGATATAATATTACATACATAACTTTACCACCATTAATAAACCTAGGAAATTTATCTTATGTAAACTATTATCATAACGTCAATGTTACTTGGTCAGAGTTAGGTCAAACTAAGACTTTTACATGCAATCCCGTTGTATATACAATAACTATACCTAAATATGCGCCTAATCCTCAAGCAGCAATTAACTTCATTCTATTATTATACAGCCCACAAGGACAACAAGTATTAAAGAATTATGGCATACAACCCATAGTGCCTGGAGTAGTCTATGGAAATTATTCGAGCGTGCCATCTATAATTAAACCCTTTGTTATTCCAATTAATCAAACCAATTTGATGAGCATATTCCCATGAGTGAAAGAATTGAGGAGAATACAATTATTTTTTATTTTTTCTTTTCTTTTTTCTTTAATATTTTTACTGTTTTTTATATATCCAATTACAGTTCTTTTATTGGTAGGAAGTAAAGGTATAATATCATCGTTAAAAAATGTTTCATTTCTTTCAGCTGTCTACGTTACCTTAATTATATCTACTACAGCAGCAATATTTGCTGTAATATTTGGTTTGCCTTTGGGATATATAATAGCTAGATATGAATTTAAGTTTAAGAGTGTAATAGAAACAATCATAGATATACCAATAGTAATACCTCATGTTGTAGTAGGAATAATGATAGTATTAGCCTTTTCATCTCAATACGGTTTAGGCCCTTTTTTGCATAAATTTGGGATTAACGTCTTAGATACATTATTGGGGGCTATATTAGCTGTTTCCTATCTCTCTTCAACGTATACAATTAGAATTATAGAATCTTCAATAAAAATGATAGATCCTGAAATAGAACTTATATCAAGGAGTTTGGGCGCTTCTCAAATGAGGACTTTCTTTAATGTAATTTTGCCAAATATATGGAGATCTGTTGCAAATGGTGCTCTTTTAACATGGGCTAGAGCAACATCAGAGGCAGGGGCTTTATTTATTGTAGCTTATTATGTATTATTAGGCAAAACAACAGTTTATCCCTCTTCTGTATATATTTATGAAAGTTATGTAGGCTTAGGATTAATAGATGCAGTAAAATTTTCTGCTGCATTATTGGTAATAGTAATTGGGATATTTATTATTTTTAGGCTAATTTTGAACTTGAGGAGAGAATGAATTGGAAGCTCTAACAATACAAAATTTAACTATAAAACTAAAAAATTTTGTTTTAGGCCCAATAAATTTAGGATTGGAGGAATATGGATACTATGTTATAGCAGGGCCAAACGGAAGTGGAAAAACAACATTGCTTAGATCAATACTAGGATTTTACAGGCCATTATCTGGTAAAATTATATTATATGGTAAAGATATAACTGATTTACCAATAGAAAAGAGGAAAATAGGTTATGTTACTCAGAGCTATTCTCTTTTTAATAATATGGACGCAAAATCTAATATAGAATATGGCCTTAAACTGATGAAATTAAATAAGACTGAAAGAGAAAGAAGAATTAAAGAGATATCAAATATTTTAAATATAGAAGATCTTTTAAATAAAAAGCCAAAAGAATTAAGCGGGGGACAACAGCAATTAATTTCTATAGCTAGGGCATTGGTTGTTGAGCCTAAAATTTTATTGTTGGACGAACCTCTTTCTAATTTGGATCCAAATGTTAAAAAGAATTTAAGGAATGTATTGAAGAAAATTACAAAGTTAAAAACAACAACCATAATACATGTAAGCCATTTTATTGAGGACGCTTTTGAATTATCTACGAAACTTTTTTTTATGTATAGAGGTAAAATAATTGAGATGGGCAATCCAGTTGATATAATTAATAATCCAAAAACCTTAGAATTTTCAGAGTATTTGGGCTATTCTAATATAATAGGGATTAATTCCTTTAATGGCTTTGAAAATTTATTTTATAAATTAAAAAATAATTACGATGATAAAGTTTATGCAGCCTTTAGACCTGAAGATGCTAAAATTTGCATTAGTAAATGTTGTGATAATTTTTTATTAGGGAAAATTGTTGATGTTAGTTTAACATCACGCGGTTTTCTATATTCTGTAAAAATTTATGATAAAATCTTAAATATATTTTCAGAAGAAAAATTTGATGAGAATAGTGAAGTTTATGTTTGTATTGACATAAATAAAGTAAAGATTGTTAAGTTAGCTAATTTAAATGAAATTTAAATATTTTTGTAACCCTTTTAATAATGGGCCGGGGTGGCCGAGCGGTCCAAGGCGGCGGGCTGCAGTAATAATGTAGCCATGCTCATCGTTTGCTGAGACCCGTTATTCCCGGGTTCGAATCCCGGCCCCGGCTTATGCCTTCAATAAATAGCTTTAATACACATAATGCAATTATTAAAACAGGGCTATGAAATGCCTTGCGACGAGGTGACCTTATTTGAGGAATGATCTGGAAAAGCCGAATGAGCCCCACGGTTGCAAAATAATAGTATATGATGGCTATTTGGATATAATTAGCTTGCTTAATGATATAAAGGAAAATATATATAAATACAATGCTGAGATATCGCAAAAGGGTTATTATCTAAAGCCTGTGCATAAAGTATATAAAATAAAAAATGGAAAAAATAAAGTAATATATGAGTATTATGGAAGATATTGGTGGAAAAAATTAGGTAAAAAAATGATATATTCTGGAACAACAAAACCAAAATGGCTCCCTTCACCTCCTGATAATCCATTAGACGGTCTTTCAGTAATTAAAGATGGTAAAAACGTTATAATTGATTGTTTTATTTATGATAAATTTAAGTGGATATTTAAGGATAGGAAAACTGAAAGAACTTGGTAATTATGGGGAAAAATTATGGCAAGAAAAACGATGTCTTCATTTGATATTTATTCATGGGTAAACACATCAGGAAAATTAATATTGGGGCAAAGAGTGGATAATGCATATTATGAAGGAAGGTTTGTATTGTTAAAGATAAAAACAAAAATAAGTGATTTTTTATTAATAGAGCCTTCAACAAGAATTCACTTTACTAAAAGAATAAGGCCTTCAAGCGAATTTGTAAATAAGCCTTTTGCTATGCTTTTGAGAAAGTATATAAGAAATGAAAAAATTAATTCTGTAGAACAAATAGGATTTGACAGGTTTGTAAAAATAGGTTTTTCTAGTGAAAATTTGTTTGCTGAAATTTTACCTAAGGGTGTTGTAGTTTTAACTAATCAAGAAAATCAAATTTTAGGTGCAACGAAGTATCTAAGGTTTAAGGACAGAGAAATAAAAACAAAAATGAACTATATTTTTCCTAAAATTATTGAAAAGAAACCTTGGGAATTAAACTTTGAGGAAATTTTAAACAACATATCTAAATATAAAGATATAGCAAGAGGGTTAATTATGGGATTAAATCTTCCTGGAGAAGTTGCTGAAGAAACTCTTTATTTATCCGGCATATCAAAAGAAGCTAATCCTTTAAGCATTGATAAGGTTAATATAGAACAAATTATAAATAATGTAAAAAAGTTAATAGATATGAGCTTGGAAGGTAAGGGTTATGTTTATTTTGTTAATGAAAAGCCAATACAAGCAACGCCATTTTTGTCGAAAAGCGTTTTGGAAAGTGGAGGTAAAATGATAGAATATGAAAGCTTTGATATTGCATTAGATGATTATTTTAATATGGTATCTGAAGTTGTTAACACAAAAATTGAGGAGGAGAAATCTAAAATATTGCATAGCATTGAAGAGAATAAAATCCTTTCATCAAAATATATTGAAGAATCACAAAAATTAGAGAAAGATGCTCAAATAATTGCTCAGAATTATTCAGCAATAGAGGAAATAGTTAATTGCATAAATAAAAATAATAAAAATTGTAAAAATGTAGTAAAAATAGATAATAAAGAAAAATACGCAATTATTGATTTTAACGGTGAATTGATAAAAGTATATTTTGATGATAGTTTAGATAAGACAATTATAAGGTTATATAAAGAAGCAGGAGAGCTTAAATCAAAGTCTAAGAAGGCTATAAGCTCTATAGATGATATGATGAAAAGATTAAACGAATTGGAATTGAAAATTGAAGTTGAAAAAGTTAAAAATTTAATAAAAAATAGGAGAAAAGAATGGTATGAAAAATATCATTGGATAATAACAAGAAATAATTTCTTAGCAATAGGGGGAAAAGATGCAGATCAAAATGAAAGCATAGTAAAGAAATATTTGAATGATAAGGATATATACATACATGCAGATATTCATGGTTCTCCTTCAGTTGTATTGTTTACTGATAATAACGATGTGAAAGATGATGATATTAATGACGCAGCAATATTAGCTGTTGCTTATAGTAAAGCTTGGAAGGCAGGTATGGGGAGTATTGGTGTTTATTGGGTTTACGGTAACCAAGTCTCAAAATCTCCACCATCGGGAGAATATTTATCTAAAGGATCATTTATGATATATGGCAAAAAGAATTTTTTAAAGCCTTTTAATGTAGAACTTTATATTGGGGTAGCATTTAAAGAAGGAATACCAATAATAATTTCAGGCAATGAAGAAAACATAAAACAAAAGTCCATAGTTTACGCAAAAATTTTACCGGGTGAAAAGAGTCAAAAAGAGGTAGCTGAGGAATTAAAAACAGAATTTTCTAAGCTCGATGATAAGGAAAAGATATATATGCTTGCATTAGATGAAAATGAAATTATGCAAAAAATTCCTGGAAAGTCTAGGATAATTTTTGTTAAAAAAGGATTAAATAAAAATAAAATTGATTTAAAAAGTAATTTTTCTGGTTCTGAATAATTTAAAAAGCATTATTTACATTTTATTGTTTATAATTAAATAAAAAATTCGTATTTTAAAAACTGGTTAAGTAAGCTTTCACTTTAATAATATGAAGTTGTTTAAGATAACAAGGTTTTAAAACTCTGTTTTTAGAATATAATGAGGTGCAATAAGAGATGTCAGTCACAGCAATAAAGAAATTAGATATGCTTGATACAGTTCAGCCCCCAATATGCACTAGTTGTGGTAAAATAATTCATCCAAGAGAAAAGGCAGTAGCGTTTTATTGCCCCAATTGCGGAAAAGCATTGATTTGGAGATGTAATAAGTGCAGAAAACAAGGTATGAAATATAAATGTCCCAATTGCGGATTTATAGGACCTTAGGTGATATATTATGGCAAAAGTTGCTGTTTTGTTAAAAGTTATGCCCAATTCTCTTGAAATTAAATTAGATAACCTTAAAAATGATATACAAAAATCCCTTCCATCAGGTTACCAAATAATAGATAGCAAGGAAGAACCTGTTGCATTTGGATTAAAAGCATTAATATTATTGGTTTCCATGCCTGAAAATACTGAAGGAGGGACAGAAGATCTGGAATCATTAATTAGAGGGGTCGAAGGAGTAGAAGATGTAGAGGTAGAAACCGTTAGCAGGTTGAGCGAGTAGTTGGATTATGGATCATGCCTTTCTTTATTATACATTGCTAGTTTTTTGGATATCTTTTATATCTAATGCAATTCCTTTTGGTGGTCCCCCTTATACAATAATAACAGCAACAGCAATAATTCAGCTTAATTATAGTTATTTTTGGGAACTCATAATTTTAGCTTCATTGGGGGCAGTGCTTTCAAAAATAGTTATTTATTTGTTCGGTTTCTTATTTAAAAAACCTTTATTAAGGAATAAAAATGTTAAATTGCTATTGTCTTTACCAGATAAATATATTTTATTAACACTATTTATATTATCTATTATACCTATTTTGCCTTTTGACGATTATCTTTATATAGCTGGAGGAGCAGTTAAAATATCGTTATTAAAAATGATTTTAATAACTTTAATTGCAAAGTTTTTTAAGACAACAATTGAAATATTTATAGAGTTAAAGGTAATTACTTTAGCATCTTATTTGTTTTCTATATCAAAGCCTGATGTAGCTATAATTTTAACAGCTCTTTTCATTGCAATAGGTGTGATAGGCTTTAAGATAGATTGGGAAAAACAATATTATAAGTTTAAGGTTATGATTGGAAAAAAGAAAAATACTAGTTAAGGTTTTTAAAATTATTATCTATAATATCTAATGGAAACAAACGAAGAAAATCATAAGATTATGGGGAAAAACTATGTCTAGATGGATTGAGCTCACAACACTTGGAACTGGAGGAGCATATCCTGGTGAAAATAGGTTTACTGCATCATATGTAATAAGAGATTGGTTAGGTAATATAATATTGTTAGATGTTGGAGAAGGATCCCAACATAGATTAAGGCAAGCAGATATACCTTTAACGAGAATTAATACTATAGCAATAACTCATGGTCATGGTGATCACATAAATGGTTTACCTGGTCTTTTACAATCTATGTATTTGAATACGAGAAACATACCTTTAAACATTATTGCTCCAAAAGATGTTATAAAGTTTATTAAAGAAGCCCTTGAAGTAGAAGGGGATAACTTAGGTTTTAGTATAAACCTTTATGAAATAAGCTCTAATGGTTTTTTAGAACTTTTTAATCAAAAAGGAGATAAACTTAATATATATTGGTATCCCTCATGCCATTCTAGGGAATCTTATTGTTATACTTTAGAATGGATTTTAAGGCCTAGAATAAATGTTGAAGAGATGAAAAAACAAGGCATTAGTCCTGGGCCTGATATAGAAAAGTATCTTGAATCAAATAATGAGCAAATGTTAATTAAAATTAATCCTTTTAGGCTAAGCTATACAGGAGATACTAAACCTTGCGATAGTGTAGTTTCTTGCATAAAGGATTCCGATGTAATAATTCACGAATCTACTTTTTCCGATGATTATCAAGACGAAGCAGATAGGTTTTACCATAGTACAGGAAGGGGGGCTGCTTTATCAGCAAAAAAATCTAAGGCATCTTTGTTAATATTAACCCATGTAAGCTCTAGGTATGAAGGGTTTGAAGCTATTGAAATTGAAAAGCAGGCAAAAGAAGAATTTAAAAATACTATATTAACCTGGGATCTGGCTAAATATAGATTTGTCTTATAATTTTTATAAGTTATTAATCTGGAACGCCCCTTTCCCATAAAGGTTTTCCTCTAACAGTTTGAGGGGATAGCCAATCTATAACTTCATTGATATTATCAGATTCAATGGTTATTTTTATTGGTCCTAAAGGAGATTCTTCATCCCATGAAATGAAGCTAACTTTTCCCTGATATAATGCTTGTTTATGCAAAAGGATTTGTAATTTATTACCCCTTACCCTTTTTAAAAAATATGATCTTGCAGCATCTAATATTGCTTGCTTTCTTAGCAAATCATGGAATTTCCTTAAGGAATTATAAGAATTTGAATAGCACCTTATAACTTTATACTCTCCTTGATCCATTATTTCCATATTTTCATAAGTAAATACGTTGTTTATTGCTTTTATTACCTTTTCTTCATCTTCAGTAGGCCTCAGCTCCGCCTCTACAATAATTTTTCCATTCCCCACTTTCTATTACCTCTACTACTTTGTTTATTTTATCTTCTAGCTCTTTTAAATTGGATTCATTTATTATTATAAAATCAGAAACTGCTATAACATTGCCTATACCATATTCTAGGTTTTTCTTATCCCTAAAAGAAAATTCTTCCCATGAAATATCATTACCTTCTCTTTTCCTATTTTTTAATCTTTTATACCTGGTTAAAGGAGATGCGTGAACGGAAACAAGGCATATGTCAAAATCGTTCGTTGCTTTTAATTCTTTTAGTTCTTCAATTCCTCTTATACCATCAATTACTATGAATTTTTCTTTCTTGCTTTCCAAATTTTTTAAAAGAAGCTTAGCGACAGCTGTTTTTCCATATTCTTTTCTTAGTTGAGTAGCAAGGTTTTCAATGTTTTCAATTGTTAATTCCATACCTCTACGCTTTGCCTCCTCTCTTACCAAATCTCCCATGATAAATAGTTCAGCATCAATCTTTTCTGCAATCTTCTCAGCTACAATGCTTTTCCCGCTTCCCGGCATGCCAGTTATTGCAATAGCAAGCCTTTCCATTTTTTGTACCCAGTTAATTTTATATAATAATATATTAATTTTATTGTTTTAATCTACTAAAGCTTATACCCGAATTTTCTAAGCAAATCCTTTCTCTCCTTTTTATCTTCTTCTTTTTCAACTCCCAACGGTTTGAATCCGTCTGAAAAACCCAAAACTAGCCTACTTTCACCTGAATCAACAATTGCTATTTTAACTGGGTTAGAGGTTGCAACGTATATTGATGTTACTTCTTGGACAGATTTAATAGCATTTAGTACATTTATTGGCCACGAATCCTTTAAATATATAACAAAGACATGCCCTGATGAAATTATATTGCAAGTATCTATTGCTTGTTTTGTTAGATCTTTATCGTTACCCTCATATCTTATAAGCCTTTTTCCAGACGCTTCACAAAATGCAATTCCAAATTTGGCTGATGGACAGCTTGTAACCATAGTTTCATATAAATCCTCTACAGTTTTTATAAAGTGGCTTCTTCCAATTATTACATTTGTCCCCTCAGGAACCGGTACATCTAAAACTTGAATTTCCATAAGTTTTCACCATATTATTGTTAAGATTACCGACTTAAATTTTTTTAATCACCCTTAGATAAAGACTTTAGCCTTTCTGTAAAGCCATATTTTTCCAGCATTTCATATAAATAATCAGGAATACATTTTCTCCATTCATCATTACCTTCAATTATGTTGTTTCTTATATTAGTCCCGCTGCACAAATTTCTATTGAACATAGGCTGCATAATTGCTTTAAGGCCCATATCTTTAAATAAGTTTAAGACTAATGGATTTCCAGACACTACTCCATCAAATTCTGGCAATAGCATTTTAAGGTATTGAACCCATACTTTGTTCATTTCTATATCCATTATAGGCACAATATAGATTTTTTGGCAATAATCATAGCCAAACTCTTTATTTAAAACGTTTTTTATAATTTCAATCCTTTCTCCTGCAGTTAAAGGATTTTTTATTGTATAGCTTTCTTGGGCAGACCCTACAACAATTATTACCTCTTTAGAAAGCTTTAAGGCATATTCTATTGCTTTTATATGTCCTATATGCAATGGTTGGAATCTTCCCGGAAATATTAGCCTGTTGTAATTTTCTAGCATAAATATCCCCACAATATAAAAAAGCTCTCAAGACTATAAGTTTAATCGGGTATTAGTTTGAACGAATCCGAAAAAGAAAATAAAATATTTAACTATGAAATTAGCGATGAGGCAAAGGTTTTAGCAGAAAAATACGGCTATTCAGATTACATAGTAGAAAGATATATAAAATTATTAGGGGAAGAGGTCGTAGATCTTTTGGAAATTAATGATGTACCTATGCCTCAAACTATAAGGTGTAATGATTTCTTAATTTCATGTGATGAATTAGAGAAGAGGCTAAAAGGAAAAGGGTTTAAAATACAAAAAATACCTTTTTTGCCTCATGGATATGAAATAATTGAGTCTCCATATAATGTTGGTGCAACTCATGAATATTTGATGGGATATTATTATTTACAAGACCCTGGATCTATGCTTGTTGTGTATTTAATGAATCCAATAAAAAATTCCTTTATATTAGATATGGCTTCTGCCCCTGGCGGAAAGGCAAGTCAAATACTTCAATTAACAAGGGATAGCGTAAAATTAGTTTCTGTAGAATTAAAAAAAGAAAGGATAAAGGCTTTGAGATCAAATTTACAAAGGATGGGCTTTTCAAGCTATGTAATTTTAGAAGGTGATGCAAGAAAAGTCTCTATAAAGAATCCAGATATGATTTTACTTGATTCCCCATCATCGGGTGAGGGAATAATTAGAAAAGATCCTAAGAGGAAAAAGAGCAGACAAAGAAAAGATATGAAAAAAATACATTTATTGCAATACGAGCTGTTAAGCAAGGCAATAGATATTGTTAAACCTAATGGAGAAATTACTTACGCTGCATGTACAACAGCAATTGAAGAAGGAGAGTATGTTATAGATAAGGTATTAAATAAAGGAAAGCTCGATGTTATTAAAATAGATTCTCCGATTGGAGATAAAGCATATGAAGAATTTAATGGAGTTAGGTTTGATGATAGGGTAAAAAATTGCATTAGGTTATGGCCTCATAGACATGGGACTGAGGGGTTCTTTATATGCAAGCTAAGAAAGGTGGAAAATTAGTAAATTTAAATGATAAGGATTTAAAGGCTTTAAATAATTTTGCCTCAGAATTAAATTTAAGCATTTCTTCTATAGTTTCAAATCCTAAAAAGTTAAAAATTGATGGAGAAAAGTATAATGATGTTTTTGATTTACCAATACAGCTAGAAGGCATAATTAATAGCTTTGAATCTATTTATACAACTGGTTTTTATTTAGGCTATATTAAAAATAGTAAATTTTATCCTGGATTAACTTTGTTAAGAAGAGTTTCCAGGCTATGCAATAACGAAATAGATTGCATAAAATTAAATAAAAAGGGGGAAAAGCAATTCTTATACGGAAAAGAAGTTAAAGATAACATTATATCATTTAAAATAGGATTAAGCGTTGTTTTAAATGAAATTGATGAGCCAATAGGATGGGGTATAGGTAAAGTTATTAATAGGAAAAAAGGAATTAAAATAGTTGAGCCAGTAAAAGATTTGGGCTGGTATTTAAGAAGAGGTGGATAAGATGGTATTTAATGATGGAGATTTCGTGCTAATAAATTACACAATCAAGGTAAAGAACGGCGATACGTATTTAGTTCAGGAGACAACATATGAAGATGTTGCAAAGCAATCAGGAATTTTTGATGCTAATAAGAAATACGGTCCATACTTGATTGTTATTGGGAAAAGCCAGTTAATAGAGGCAGTTAATGAAGCAATAAAAGAAATGCAGGTAGGAGAAAAGAAAGAAATAAAGGCAGAACCTTCAAAAGCATATGGGGAAAGAAGGGAAGATTTAGTATTAAGGATACCTGTAAAGCAATTAAAGAGATATAATGTACCTTTGAGAATAGGCCAACAAGTTGAAATAGGTGGAAGGGTTGGAGTTATAGAAAGGATTGCGGAAAGGTTTGCATACATAGATTTTAACCATCCTTTAGCAGGGAAGGAGCTTTTAATTGACTTAGAGGTAGTTAAAAAAATAGAAGATTTTAGCGATAAAGTAAAATATTTGGTAGAAAGGTGGCTAGGTATACCTAATAACAAAGTAGAGATAAATGGGGACCAAGAAAAAATAAACATAAATCTACCATCAGAAACAATAGGCGTTAATGACCTTGAGTCAAAAATGCAATTGTTGACTAAAGATTTGTATCAATATATAAAGCCTAAGGAAATAAACTTAAATATAAAAGTTGAGTTTAAGGAAGAAGAGAAAAAAGAGCAAGAAGTTAAAAAGGAAGAAAAAGAAGGGCAAAACCAGTAATAAGATAAAAACCTAAATTAACAACTAATAATTGGACCGATGAAGGCCGATGGGCAGTCTGAAAGGTGGTGATATATTGCAGTACTGAGGTCCAATAATATACCAATAATATATGCATCTTCAGACATTCATTATCCGCATTATTTTAACATATTTAGAAATTCATTAGATAAAATTGAGGAAGAGCCTTGTTTGTTTCTCCTTGCTGGAGATATAATAGATAAAGGAAAATTTGAAGGGGCTAAAACTGTTTTTGAATCTATAGCTAATAAGTTTCCAAACTCTAAGATAGTTGCAACCTTTGGAAACGATGAGTGGAACGAGCTATGGGATAAGTTAAAGGGTGAATACTCTTATATAGATTGGATAGTTGATGATTACAAGCTTTATACATGCGATAATATTTCTATTGCTGTAATAGGTACTCCAGGAGCTTTAGATAAACCTACTAGATGGCAAATTAAAAACATTAGCAACATAGAAGAAATTTATAATAAAAGAGTAATAAAGGTTAAGGAATTGATAATTAAAGCTAAAACAATTTCTCAGAAAACAATATTGCTGTCTCATTATGCTTTATCCAGGCTTACTTTAAAAGGAGAGAATCCTTATTCTTATGGGGAATTATATAGTTCTAAGATGGAAAAAATAATAATTGAGACCAGACCTGATGTAGGAGTTCACGGTCATGCGCATAAGGGAACAGCTTATGCAACTCTTCAAAATATTCCAATATATAATGTTGCAATTCCTTTAGTTAAGGATATTGTAAAGATAAGATTTATTAAAACATTAGAAGGATTTTTGTAAGTTTTTGCATGCCTTTAAGCAAACAGTTATGGATAGATAAAAATCTTTCTCATGGATTAAGAATAGAAAGATTTTAGAACCTTTTTTCATTACTTTCTGGATGGTGCCGCGGTAGTATAGCCCGGCCCAGTATGCGGGCCTTTCGAGCCCGTGACCCGGGTTCAAATCCCGGCCGCGGCATATGCCTGCGAGGCATAGCGGCACCATTTTTAAT